>JABEVJ010000022.1 GCA_013043985.1 Legionellales bacterium
AACGAGCAATAGTTACTCATATTGTGAAGTTTTTATAATATTACTCTGGCGTAAAAGAACAAGTCAGAAATTAGCATTTTGAAGTATCTTGGGTATATATTTCAGCTTTTTTCTTGTCCTGGAATAATGAATTCAGGATAAGCATTCATTCCGCAGGTAATGATATCCATTCCTTTGAACTCATCAGTGGGCTTGATTCTCAAGCCAATGCTAAAACGAATTATTGACCACACAATTAAGCTGGTGACAAATACCCATGTAATAATGCAAATCACCCCCAGTGATTGGAGTCCAAGTTGCGACCAATCTACACCAGTATTTTGAACACCGGATATATAATAAGTAAAACTGGCGGAAATAATACCCCATAAACCGCCAATACCATGTACTGGAATTGCACCAATAGGATCGTCAATACCCAGAGGACGGCATGTCATGATGGCAAACATGCACAGAATACCAGCAATCAGCCCAATAAGAGCCACGATGCTTGAATTGACGATAATAGGATTAGCTGAAATAGCGACAATACCAGCCAAAGCGCCATTAAACAGCAGGGTGATATCAATCGTGCCGTAAATGATGCGTGTGAGTAGTAGAGCACCTAATAAACCAGCAGACCCGGCAATCAGTGTATTGAGTATCACAAGAGAAAGATTTGCCACCAGTAAGCCTTGTGGAGCGTGAATGAGTGCCGTGCCTACATTTAATCCGATACTACCAAACCAGATTAGCATGGCACCTAACATTGCCAGAGGGATATTTGCACCTGGTTGCGGTAAGAGTTTTTTGTTTTGGTCGTAGTGTCCTTTGCGTGATCCAAGGTAAACAAGGCAGGCAATCGAAGCAACAGCACCAGAAATATGCAGAACGGCTGCGCCGCCATAATCAATAAAACCAACTTGATGCAGAAATCCTGATCCCCATGTCCAGTAAGCCACCGTTGGGTAGATCAATCCCAAATAAAATAAGCTGAATAATAAAAAAGGCCAAAAGCGTAAACGCTCAGCTGTCGCACCGCTGATGATATAAAGCGGAATAATTGGCATAAAAAGCTCAAATAAAGTGCGTGTATATTCAAATCCAGGAAGGGCTGGAGTAGGGAGATGATGTGTAAAAGTGGGGATGTAAGCATTAATGCCATTGCTAAAAACAAGGTGTTGCGTGACGAGGATAAAAAAGGCAATGCTGAGGGCAAGTAGCACGACATTTTTGGCAAGAATATCATTGGTATTTCGTGAACGAACCAAACCAGCAGTAAAACAGGTTAGTCCAATTAATTTCCAAAAAACGAATAGAGCACTAATTAATAAAATAACTGACTCAGTGCTGATTGTCATCCCTTTACTCCCAAGTGTCGAGAGATATAGTTTAAGCAAAATTTGATCACAAAGCAAAATACCGTTGAAGAGCATTCATCAAAATCACTAAAGCATAAATATATATTTTATGATTGATTTTTTAATATATCCTGATTATACTTGCACTCAACACACATTGTAATTGGTTATGCCAAGGAGAAAAAATCATGATTGACCCCAAAAAATGCCACCGCGCCATTGATGATCTTGCTAAAAAATTGGCAGATGCCATACCAAGCAGTGTAAAACAAGCAAAAGGCGATATGGAAAAAACATTTCATTCCATCTTACAAGGCGCATTTGCAAAATTGGACTTAGTGACACGAGAAGAGTTTGATATTCAAACCGCTGTTTTGACAAAAACGCGCGCGAAGCTTGAGCGACTTGAAGAAGCGGTCACTGTGCTTGAAGTTAAGGCGGGCATTAAAACACCCTCGGATACGGATGAAAGAGCAAACGATTAATGAGTACCCTGGCGGTGATTTACAGCCGCGCGATGATAGGAATGCAAGCACCATTGGTTACAGTAGAGACACACCTTTCGTTTGGTATGCCACAGTTTTCTATCGTCGGTATGCCTGAAACGACGGTGCGGGAAAGTCGGGATAGAGTTCGAAGTGCACTGCTTAACGCAAACTATTCTTTTCCAGATAAACGCATTACCGTTAATTTGGCTCCAGCTGATTTACCAAAGGAGGGAAGCCGTTTTGATTTGCCGATTGCGCTGGGAATTCTTGCTGCATCAGGGCAGATCCCTTTGGAAGTGCTGGCGGGTTATGAAGTGACTGGTGAGTTGGCATTATCGGGTGAATTACGGCCTGTACAAGGAATTTTGCCCTTTGCAATTAAAACACGGCAAGCAGGCAAGCAATTTATTTTACCCGAAGCTAATGCTGAAGAAGCCAAGTTAGCTGGGGATATTACGGTTTATCCCGCCAAACACTTGCTTGATGTTTGTGCACATCTATGTGGAACAAAACCCATAACACCTCAAGCTGCCGTTTCACCTCCACCCCATGAAGAAGCATGGAATGGCGCTGACCTGGCAGATGTTCATGGCCAACACCATGCCAAACGTGCTTTGGAAATTGCAGCAACCGGAGGGCATAGTCTGCTGATGATAGGCCCGCCAGGTACTGGCAAAACGATGCTCGCCAGTCGTTTGCCTACTATATTACCTGATCTGACTGAGGATGAGGCATTGGAGATTGCCGCTATTCGCTCGATTGCCCGCAGACAGCATACTGCCCCTTTGACCTGGCGTCAGAGACCTTTTCGCTCTCCTCATCATACCGCATCCAGCGTTGCTCTAGTTGGGGGTGGAAGACCCCCGTGCCCAGGTGAAATTTCACTAGCTCATTCGGGTATCCTTTTTTTAGATGAGTTACCAGAATTTGATAGACGTGTGCTGGAAACGCTGCGCGAACCACTTGAATCTGGGTTAGTTACCATCTCCCGAGCGGGTATTTGTGCCGAATTCCCTGCTCGTTTTCAACTGATTGCGGCAATGAATCCTTGTCCTTGCGGCCATGCGGGTGATATGCAGCAGTCTTGCCGTTGCTCGCCGGATCAAGTCAATCGTTATCGCGCTCGTTTGTCTGGTCCGCTACTGGATCGGATTGACCTACATGTCAATGTACCTGCACTGCAAAAACAAGATTTTCCGAAGCTTCATAAGCAGGAGGTTGAAACGAGTGAACAGGTCAAAAAGCGAGTCATCCGAGCGAGAGAAATTCAGTTAAAACGAGTAGGTAAATTGAATTTTCAATTATCTACCCAAGAGTTACTGACCTATTGCTCACTGACTCCAGCGGTTGCTGAGTTACTGGAGCAAGCCATTATCAAGTTTAAACTTTCAACACGGGCTTACCATCGTATACTTCGTGTTGCACGCACAATTGCAGATTTAAATGAAGCAGATATATTTTCGCTTCAGCATATGAGCGAAGCATTAAGTTACCGAGAAATCCGAAACTCATAATTCTTTTTTAAATTCAAGTGTGTTGAGTATACTCACCGCGGTGAGTATATACTTTACATGGGGCGGCGGAAGGCGTAGACTTTCAATCATTTAAGATTAACTTAACTATTTCTAATGTAAGGATAAAAATCGCAATGGAAAAGCAAAAAAAACGCCTCTCTCGAAAGCTCATTTTAGCATTACTCGCTATAACAACGCCCATTATCTATGCGAGTCAATCGCTGGGAGCGTCTTCTTCTTTGAGTGACACAACAGCATCCTGGTTTAATTCAACTGAATGGAGTCCCTTTATAGCATTTGGTGGGGGTAGCATTTATACTTCTGACGTTGGAGCAGATCAAACTTTTAAAATAAATAACCCGGTTGTTGATGAACTTTATCAATATACGCCTACCTCATCGGCTGAATCACGAGGGTTATTTGATGCTTTTTTAGGCGTGGAGTGGAATCTGTCACCTCGCTTTGCACTTCAAACTGGTTTGGATTATGGAAAAACTGGCGAATTTGACGTAAAAGGCACATTTACACAAGGAGCTGATCCTCATTCCACCGATACCTACGGGTATACTTATAAATTTGATTCTAATCAATTGTTTGCAGAAGGCAAACTTCTATTTCGCATGGGGCGTTTTCGTCCTTATATCACTGCAGGTCTCGGCGGTGCAGTCAATGAGGCAGAAGAGTATCATGCGACGACGCCGCTTTTTTTAACATTTACTCGTAATTATGATGATCATAACACAACTGCGTTTGCCTATAATGTTGGCGGCGGTATCGATTTTGATATTGATTCTCATGTGCGGGTAGGGATAGGTGATCGCTTTACGAGTTTTGGAAAGGTCATACTGGGCGATGCTTCTATTGATGGAACAAGTGTTCCTGGTACTTTGTCCCAAAATAATTTCTATAGTAACGAAGTCTTCGGTCAGTTAACCTTTATTTTGTAGACACCGTAGCTCGTATCTGAGGAATCCTCTGTTCATAAAATACCAGGGGATTTCTCAGATACGGGCACCACGTTGCTGTCAATTATTACGTAATACCCACGCTAGTCCATTTTCTGATGCGACCACGAATTGCTCGAATCTGGAATAATCAAACTTTCCTCAGTTGGCGGTTTTGGTTTTTCTGGTTTGAATAGCTTGAAAGTTTCTTTGACTGTACTATTATAAGCATTTTTATACTGGGGTGACAGTTTCGGATTAATTTTTGCTTTCTCGTTGGCTATTGCTGCGCCAGTTGCTGCACCACCAATGGTTAATCCAGAACCAAAAATACTGAAAGCAATTGCGCTACCTAGCGTTGCTAGAGGCAAAATACCCGCACCTAAAGTCAGTGCCGTGACAATAACACCAAAAATCGCAATACCCGCTATTGCACCTACAGTAGCACCAATCGCTATTTTGCTGCTTCTGCTCATCAAGGGGGTATAGTGTACTTCCTTATCGAGCGCATCCTTCGTTTGTGCAATTTGCTGCATATTAGGTTGCTCATTCATTGCTATTGGGGTTAAGAGTGCATGAACATGCGTAAAAATGGTTGTAGCTTGTGTTGAGGAGATCTCCTTATCGTTGCAAACGCAATGTATCAAGTTTCTTATTTCAGTATGCAAGCGAGAATTGCTCGCTTTTATCTTGAGCGTGAGTGGTAGTAGCAATAGAGCTTCAAATGCCTTAGCTGCGTAATTGAATGTGATCCTATTAGAATTAGCATTAGCTGTGATTAATTTCACAACAGCATCATACGTCTGAGGACTTTTTTGCTTAATTGCAGGCAATACTCTAATCCAAGGGAGAGCATTCATTGCCTTGATAAATTTCAGCGAATCACTTTGAGGTGCACTGATTATGAATGTCTTCTTCTCATCATCACGTGGATCAATATGAACGGTATACTGAAAATTTGGGAAAAGCGCTCTAAAAGTCGCTGTTTCCTGTATTGTAAGGCCAAATGCACATAAACCTGGCTGATTAAACAAATTAGTTGCATACCGTAATCGCAATGTTGATTCAAATTGCAAAACAAATTGCTCATCAATAGCACTGATTTGATCAGGTGTGATCTCGTTGTTGGTAATATCATCAAAGGCTGTTGCGCGATATAGGTTATCGATCTGCATAGCAGGTCTAAAGCGCCGGAAGATAGCTTCCTGCTGTGGCGGAATATTTTCAGGAGTAGCAGTGATTTCCTCATCTCTAAATGGTAGACCAGTTACTGGGTTATATTGAATGGTTTCTGCTTGATGTAATGTTTTTGCTCCAGCGGTTCGGTAATAAGCTCCATCAATATAGTGTCCATGTTGTATTGCATCAGTCTTATGTGTGAAATAAGGAGCGGCTACACTGCTCGTAACGAGCTCAGGAGCACTTCCTGGCAATTTTGAAACTGGGCAATTAAAGTCCCCTGCTACGATGCGTGTGATATTATCATTTTTGTTTTCAGATAAAAAAGCAGAAATAACCCGTTCGTGCTCTAAAGGCGTATGACTGAAAAATTGCGAATGACAATTTCTGATCCGTACTTCCCTACCATTAGTGAGGGTAATGATATTTTCGAAACCCGTAATGACTTCTTCAAGATTATCGATTCCGCCTAAACCCCTTGTTGTACCTTTTCTACAACTATGTGATTGCACAGTAGCATCACGACAGAGTACAATATTTCCACCGTTGGCCGCAGCTCGCCTCTTAGTCACGGGCAGTCCATCATCATCAAAATCTGTATACTCCTCCATGACAATACTGTATTCAGCACCAATTGTGAGTCGTATTGCATCAAGCAGCAAACCTGGTTTATCTTCAATTTCTTGTAAAAGAACCACATCAGGTGATGTATTTTGTATCATATTGGCCAAAGATAGGGCGATTTGTTCAAATCTTGCTTGTCTTTGGTCGTCCGTTTCTCCATAATAATGAGGGATTTGTCCGGTACTTTCATCTATCTCAGATGCCGCAAACCCATTTCCACCGTCCGATTCCAACACATTCCATGAAAGGAGAGTTAAGGGCTGAGCTCTAGGTCCGATCGGAATTTGGGTTACAAAGGGCAAATGATCAGAGTAAATATTTTCGTAATTATCACGGGCTTCTGTCGTGGTTGCTAAGCCAGGATGGAATCGGACAGGCGGCAAATAATTATCTTCATCATAATCAGCATATTTTGATTCATTTTGTGCGAGCTCTTCATCAGGATAGAATGATTCATTTTGTTCGAACCCGTCATTCTCAGGGTTATTCTCTGTAATAGAAAAATAGTTCACAAATGGATCATCATCAATAGGTTCATTTTTTTTTTCTTCTTTAACATCTGAGTTATAAGATTCATACGTGGTGTCATCCAATATAGAATTATTAATATTTGTCTTTTTAACCATTATTTTCTCACTATAGGTTGGTTGCTATTTGATCAATCAAGATAAGCATTCTTAATTGGACGTATTTTAATCAAAAATGAGGTTAAGTACAAGCGGTAAAAAAAATGAAAGCCATTCATTGTTGCGATGTTTAAAAAATGTTAGGATGCTTGCTCGCGGAGACTATACCCGAAGCGTTTCATATTTAGGGGTTTATGACGCCGCTATTTTTCGCCCTATGAAACGATTAAAACCAGCAATAGTTATTCATATTGTGCAGTTTTAATCGTTTCATAGGGCGGAAAAGAGCAAGTCAAAAACCCTAAATATGAAACG
>JABEVJ010000273.1 GCA_013043985.1 Legionellales bacterium
ACTGCACAATATGAATAACTATTGCTGGTTTTAATCGTTTCTTCTGACGCAAAATACCTGCGTTATAAATTCCGAAAACTCATGTGTGTTGAGTATATTATACCAGCATATCTTAACTCTTATTTTAAAAAAGGAGAATATATTAATGTATCAATTTGAGTATGACGAAGATCCAAATCAAGTAATTGAGGAATTTAAAAGATTTATAGCTAAAAATCACGGTAAAAATCCTACAAACATCCCACTCCGAAAGACCGCTCACGAATATATAAAAAAAATTAAGGATGCTGATTGGAGCTATCTTCCAATGGTAAGCAATTTTAGCCTGGAGGAGTTTCGTTTTTTTATTCAGGTAACAGACATTAATCTTGCTGAGCAACAAGATGGATATACTTTTTTACATGCGTTGGCAATAAATTCGGTAAATCCAGAAGTGTTTATAGATGCTTTACATCAAAATACGATTAATTTAAAAATTGTTGGTGAACTTGAACCAGAACCTTTTAACAACACACCATTACATCTGGTTATTGCAAATGAATGCTATGAAAATGCAATATCCTATATTAATAGCGCAAAAGCGAAAAATATTGCAATCGATTATTCTGTTCAAGATAGTCAAGGCAAAACCACTCTTATATTATCCGCAAAACAGCGGGCTACATCGATGGTCGCCTTTATTATCGAAAATATGCCGTCGGAAAGAAGAGAGGAATGGCTAAATATTCAAGATAATGAAGGCAATACAGCACTACATTATGCCATGTTACTTGGTGATGTTGGCTCAGTTAAAAAATTAATAGAGTCTGGTGCCAAAACCGACATTAATAATTTAAATGGACATACTCCTTTGAATTTATTATCAGTTGTACACTCTAACCGTATTGATAAAGTATTAGAGTCAGTATGCGTTAAGCCAATGCGAGATGAGAAAGCACGAGTGAACATTATAGCCTGCTCTGCTAATGTTCCTCCAAATACTGTTGACTTCAATACTGGCAATATACAATCATTCGATATATGTGCTAAAAAAGATGAAGACACTAAAACTGCCATTGAAAAAATGGTTCGTGCAAAATTACTTCATCCTAAAAGAGGAATGAGTATGTTTGGTAGTGAGGCAATGTTCATGACCAAAGAGGAAAAACAAGGGTTTGTTGACTTATACAATTCATTTACAGGAAAATCAGTTAAGCAGGCTTGTTTAGATGGACGAGCAAAATTGATGGCAGAATACGCTCCACAAGAACTTTTTTCAATTTCTGGTTTAAAACTAGATAAAAGTAATCTCGGTCAAAGACTCCGTCAAAATGCTGTAGAGGGTAATGTTGAAGTATTGAGTTATCTCTTAGATATAGAGAAGGCGGATGTCTCTGGTGCAAGCCTCAATGGAAATACGGCACTGCATTGGGCAGCCCAAAATGGACATGTAACATGTTATAAGCTGTTATTATCGAGCGGTGCTGATGAAACACTGAAAAATAAGGATGGCAAAACTCCAAAAGAGTTGTTGCTAAATGCGATAACTGCAAATCAGGCAAGGATAAAAAGTGCTTCAATAACTATATAAAAATTTTGAGCCATGCTTTTTTATCATTGCATGGCGCGTAGCGATAAAGCAGTTCCAGAAAAATGTTTAATACCTTTCTGGATTGCTTTGTCGCTGCGTGCCATGCAATGACGAATTTTAAAACATTGAAACATCAAGACATCAATTTATCTTGAGGCTTCTTGAGCGCTATTTGATATTACATGTCCTGCTGATGAAATATCATGACCAGCGCCGTTGACAGTTCCGCAACCTGCTAAAACACCAACTAATAACATTGAAATCAACAGTAATTTCATAGTACGCATGATTTTCTTCTCCTTAAATATTCAATAACCAAAACCTGCGATTTTGTAATTATAGCTTGAATATGAAAAGTTGCTGGCTTTCTAGATCTTGAAGTGCGTTGGGTATAGTCCTATACTCTTTAAGATATTGTTTGTCATAAATAAAGGGATGTAGTAATGCCATTTACGCTGGGTTTTAGCGAAATCAACTTAACTCACCTGCCTGAGGTTGGTGGAAAAAATGCCTCCCTGGGCGAAATGATTCAAAATTGTGCTGACCATGGCATTTGTGTGCCGAAAGGATTTGCAACGACGTCTACTGCTTATCGGCAATTTCTGGATGAAAATCATCTGACTGACAAAATTGCCTCCGTATTGCAGGATATCAACACAGACGATCTCAGCTTACTTCGTGAAGCGAGTTCCAAAATCAAAAATTGGATTGAAGCCGCTAATTTCCCTCCCGCATTTGAACAAGCAATTTGCCAGGCATACCGGGCACTTGATTTACAGCCAGAGCAAACAGTTGCCGTTCGCTCATCTGCTACAGCTGAAGATTTGCCAGACGCATCCTTTGCTGGTGCGCAGGAAACTTTTTTGAATATTCATGGCGAAGCTAATTTATTGCAGGCGATCAAAAAAGTTTTTGCGTCATTATTCACCGAACGTGCGATTGCCTATCGCAAACATCATGCTATTGATGAAAACGGCATGGCTATTTCAGTCGGTGTGCAACAAATGATACGCAGTGATTCTGCAGCCAGTGGTGTTATGTTTACACTGGATACAGAGTCAGGTTTTGATCAAGTCGTTTTTATTACGGCAGCCTATGGCCTAGGTGAAACGATTGTGCAGGGGAGTGTTAATCCCGATGAGTTTTATATTCACAAACCGACTTTGAGACAAGGAAAAAAGGCCATTATCAGCCGCAAAGTAGGGGAAAAAGCCATAAAAATGATTTATGCCGCTGATTCTGGCCAGTCACTCGCGGCAGAGACGACTTGTGTGGTGGATGTGCCACAAGCCGATCGTCAGCGTTTTTGTTTGAGCGATAATGAAATTCTCGAGCTTGCCAACTATGCCGTATTAATTGAAAAACATTATGGCAAAGCGATGGATATTGAATGGGCAAAAGATGGGATTGACCAAAAACTCTATATTGTACAAGCGCGTCCAGAAACAGTTAAGGCAAAAGACGACCATTGTTGTCTCGAACAATATCAATTACAAGAAAAAGCAGTACCACTCACAACCGGGCGCAGCATTGGCCAAAAAATTGGGCAAGGTATGGCACGTATTATTCATCGTCCTGAGCAAATGAGCAATTTTAAGACTGGCGAAGTATTAATTGCAGATATGACCGATCCCGACTGGGAACCGATTATGAAACGTGCCAGCGCGATTGTGACCAATCGGGGTGGTCGTACCTGTCATGCTGCCATTATATCGCGCGAACTAGGTATACCCGCTGTGGTCGGTTGTGGTAATGTCACCGAGGTTGTTACAGAGGGACAAAGCGTTACCGTTTCTTGTGCTGAAGGTGAAACAGGCACAATTTATCCTGGATTACTTTCATTTAAAGTAGAAAAAACGCACATAGCAGAATTATCTGAATTACTCGTCAAAATCTGTATGAATTTGGCGAATCCAGAACAAGCATTTACTTACCAGTTTATTCCCAACGCCGGAATTGGTTTAGCGCGGCTGGAGTTTATTATCAGCAATATGATTGCGATTCACCCTAATGCGGTATTACAACCAGAAAAATTGTCAGAAGATGAAAGAACACGTATGCAAACTTTGACCGCCAGTTATGCTTCACCCAAAGAATTTTATATTGAAAAATTGGCGGAAGGAGTGGCAACGATTGCAGCCGCTTTTTATCCCAAGCCTGTTATCGTACGGTTTTCAGACTTCAAATCGAATGAATATGCCAATCTTTTGGGTGGCCGTTTATTTGAGCCTCAAGAAGAAAATCCAATGATTGGATATCGAGGTGGTTCACGCTATGTTTCCCCCGATTTTCAAAAGTGTTATGCCCTTGAATGTGAAGCGATCAAGCGCGTGCGAAATGATAAAGGCTTAACCAATACACACATTATGTTTCCGTTTGTTAGAACAGTTGCAGAAGCTAAAAGATTAGTTGAAACAACCCAGAAAAATGGTCTGACTCGCGGTGAAGATGGTTTGCAGTTATATATGATGTGTGAAATTCCTTCCAATGCTATTTTAGCCGAAGATTTTCTCCCTTATTTTGATGGTTATTCAATTGGTTCAAATGATTTAACACAGTTAACATTAGGTTTGGATAGAGACTCATCGCTCGTAGCGGATTTATTTGATGAGCGTGATGAGGCAGTAAAGGCTTTATTGCAAAAAGCCATTACCACTTGTCGCAAAATGGATAAATACGTTGGTATTTGTGGGCAAGGGCCTTCGGATCATCTGGATTTTGCCATTTGGCTGATGGAGCAGGGCGTGACCAGTATGTCATTGAGCCCGGATTCAATTATTAAAACCTGGCTGGAATTGGCAAAGCTGTGTAAGAAATAGTTATGCATGAATTGTCTCTTTGCGTTCAAATTCTCAATATTGTCATGGCTGCACTCCCTGAAGATCATCCTGAACAGATTAGCATTATCCGCATTGCCGTTGGTGAGTTAGCAGGCGTAGATGCGGATGTCTTGCGTTATAGCTTTCCTATCGCTGCACGGCAAACACGAGCAGAAATGGCTCGCTTAGAAATAACAATCGTAACAGGAATGGCAGAGTGCTTATCTTGTGGGCAAAAAGTAAGAATAAAGAGTCGTTCTCAAGCATGTCCACTTTGTGGAACTTTTAATTATGTAATTCTTCAAGGTGAAGAATTACGAGTGAGGAGTGCTGAATAAAATGTGTGGCTATTGTGGTTGTCAAACAATGACAAATGAAAGGTATTCCCATCCTCATACTCATGAGCATGTTGAATCCAAACTGGTTACCATCGAGCAAGATATTCTTGCTGAAAATCAACGCCATGCTGAGCATAACCGACGTTATTTTTTGCAACGTCAGATCACTACTCTCAATTTTGTTTCCAGCCCCGGTGCGGGTAAAACAACTTTACTGGTTGCCAGTATTCCCGAGATGTTAAAACACGCTCCGGTTATGGTATTTGAAGGTGATCAGCATACCACGCGCGATGCGGAGCGTATCGGCCAGACGGGTGTGCCAGTGTTACAGATCAATACCGGAAAACAGTGTCATTTGGATGCGCATCGTATTGGCCATGCTCTGGATGAATTACCTCCAAAAGAAAAAAGTTTTCTCCTCATTGAAAATGTGGGGAATCTGGTTTGCCCCGCCTTGTTTGATCTGGGAGAAGCCTGCAAAATAGTTGTTTTATCGGTAACTGAAGGCAATGATAAACCCCTGAAATATCCTTATATGTTTGCCGCTGCAAAAATGATGGTGATCACCAAAACCGATTTATTACCCTACGTAGATTTTGATCTAGAACAATGCATTGCCTATGCTCGCCAAATTAATCCTGCAATTGAGGTGTGTAGCCTTTCAGTAACAAATGGTGATGGAATGGAGACGTGGATCCAGTGGATTGCCCAACGCTAACCCGTCTTGGTATTCATATTCAAGGCATAGTCCAAGGGGTGGGGTTTCGTCCATATGTTTACCAACTTGCAACCGCACTCGATTTAAAGGGTTTTGTTTTGAATGATGGTTCAGGTGTTTATGTTGAAATTCAAGGAGAAAAAATTAACGATTTTTTGTCGCAACTGACGCGAGACTTACCGTCATTAGCAAGTATTTCCAGATTGGAACATCGCGAATTGCCGACTCAAAAAAATGAATCATGTTTTGTGATTAAACCAAGCCAGGTAAGTGAAATAACGGCAAAGATTGCCGTGGATACTGCCATCTGCGAAAATTGCTTGAAAGATTTATTCGATGAAAAAAGCCGTTTTTATCATTATCCATTTCTTGGTTGCAGCCATTGCGGTTCACGTTATATCCTTATCAATGCTTTGCCTTATGATCGTAGTCAGACCAGCATGGCGGCTTTTTTGATGTGCGCAGACTGTTGCACAGATTATGAAAATCCAGATGATCGGCGCTACCATTCGGAATTGATGGTCTGCCCAGCTTGCGGTCCTATGCTGAGTCATACCCCTGCAGCCATTGCTGAGCGGATAAAACAAGGTGATATTGTTGCCATCAAAGCGATGGGGGGATATCAGTTTGTCTGCGATGCAAATAATGCAACCGCTGTCCAAAAATTGCGGCAGCTTAAACATCGTCCTGCGAAACCTTTTGCGGTAATGGTATTGAATACACTCAGTGCTGCTCAATTTGCGACCTTATCGGAAGATGCAAAATCTGAGTTAAAAAGCCCGCAGCGTCCGATAGTGGTCTTGCCTGAAGCGGTAAATAACAGTGCTTCCGATTTATCTACACTGGGCATGATGTTGCCTTCAATGCCGTTGCATTATTTACTCTTTTATTATTTGAATGGCGCACCGCAAGACAATCAATGGCTTGACCAGGTATCAACGCAGGTATTAATTGTAACCAGTGCGAATAGACGAGACGAGCCTATCATTAAACAGGATGCTGAGGCAGTCGGTATTGCTGATATGGTGGTGAGTCATGACTGCGAAATCAAGACCGCAGTGGATGATAGTGTCATTCGTATGATTGATCGAAAAAAGGTTTTTTTGCGACGTGCACGCGGATTTTCCCCACAAGTGATTGAGCTTCCTCATGCTATTCCTGAAACATTAGCGCTGGGTGGACATTTAAAAAGTAGCTTTTGTATTACTCGGGGCAATGAAGCTTTTTTGTCGCAAGCTATTGGCGATTTAGCCTCTCCAGCAACGTTAAAGTTTTACCTTGAAACTATGTCGCGCTTTTTGAAACTGTTAAATATCAAGCCACAGCAGATTGCGCATGATACACATCCAGATTTTTTTACCACACAGTTGGCAAGTACGTTTAATCTTTCCTGCATGGCTGTACAGCATCATCATGCTCATTTGGCCAGTGCAGCAGTAATAGCAGGATTAACGAGTCCTGCTATTGGGTTAGCACTAGATGGATTTGGATTGGGTGATGACAATGCAGCCTGGGGTGGGGAGTTAATGTTATACAACACGACAGCTTGTCAACGTCTTGGGAGTTTGAGGCCATTACCACAACCAGGTGGAGATGCAGCTGTTAAACAACCTTGGCGTATGGCGGCCAGTGTTTTATTTGCCTTAGGACAAGCGAAACAAATTGAGCAGCAATTTTCACATCAGCCACACTCAGACAAAATAAGCATGATGTTGGAAAAAAACCTACAAGCACCATTAACCAGCAGTTGCGGCAGATTGTTTGATGCGGCGAGTGCTTTATTGGGTTTGTGTGAGGTGATAAGCTATGAAGGACAAGCGGCGATGATGCTGGAAAGCAAAGTCACTCAACCTATTTGTTTTCCAGGAGGATGGAGCATTGTGCGAAACGAACTTGATTTGCTGCCTTTATTTGAAAAAATCAGATATTGTGATGTAGTTGAAGGAGCTAATCTGTTTCATGGAACCTTGGCAGCAGCGTTAGTCGAATGGGTAAAGTGTCATGCTGAGCAGCAGCAAATTCGGCAAGTTTTATTATCGGGTGGTTGTTTTTTAAATCAACATTTGACGGAATCAGTCATTATGCAATTAAAGCAATATGGATTAGAACCGATTTTTCCGCACAATATTATGCCGGATGATGGTGGCTTGAGTCTGGGTCAAGCCTGGGTGGCAGGAATGAGAGGTAATTTATAATGTGTCATGCCATACCAGCACAAATTATAGAGCTGATGGAGCCAAAACAAGCCGTTATTGATCTTGGCGGCATTCGCAAAATCATCTCAGTTGCTTTATTGAATGAAGTTTTTCTGGGGGATTATGTCATTATTCATGCAGGTTTTGCTTTGACGAAGCTTGATGAGCAGGAGGCGGAAAAAACGCTGGCATTGTTTGAGGAGATTTCATAGGTGAAATTGTTTCTTGATATTGGTGGTAATAAGCTAAGGCTAATAGCCAATATTCATTTTGAACGGCAAAAAATTTACATAAGATATATTTTAACGCATAAAGAATATGACAAAGGTAATTGGAAATAAAAGGGGTAATATGATGAATCAGCAATTAGCGCAAGCAGTAAAGTACTGGGATTACATTTCCCCTATTATTAAGCATCCAAGCAATACCTAATTTTGCTTTGTAATTACCTGATTAATAACGTCCTTAACATATTTGCAGACGAGTTCAGGCTGCTCTTGATAAATATAATGTCCCCCAGTTACTTCTATAAGTTGGCTGTTATCACTTTGAATTGCGGTGGCTTTTTGACCTTTTAACGTATTAGGAATATTTTGTACCGCATAGGTGGAATATAAAACTACCATAGGTATATGCGACATTTTAGGGTACGCCATAATTTGTTGAACATCTATTTCCAGACCCGGAACCACATAGGCGGCATCTGCGGCAAAATGTTTTTCCGGTACATTATATTTATTTGCAAGATTCGTGCTAAAATCATCATACATATATTTTGCACTATGTGTCTTCGCTTCTTCTACATAGTTATAAACTTCTTTCTTTTGATTATCAGGTACAGTATGATTTTCAGTCCCTAGTACATCTATAAATACAGCACCGACAAATTCCTCTGGATATTTTCTTATAAGATATTGAGCATAAAGCCCACCCTGCGAATGACTAACAATAATATAGGGTTTGGGAATATGTCGTTTATTCAACACCTGTAATAAATCATTATCAACCTTTTCCACCGTAATTGGATTTTTTACTGTTAATGTATAATCTGGGGTAGAATGTCCTAAGCCAGGTCTATCATAAGTAAAGATGGATGCAAGATTTCCAACGCAATTTAAAATTGTTATTTGATCATTTATTACGTGCTTCCAAGTTTCGGTACTATCGCCGCCACCTGCTTCAAAAATAATTGTGCCTTTAAATTTACTTGCCGTATTAGCGTGATATTCTGAATATACTAGCCCTCCAGAAGACACTTTGGTGTAAGATGCTGATGGTGCCACTGTATGGGCAAATATGCTTTTGCAACAAAACACAAGGCATAATGCGGCTATATAAATTTTTCTCATTAATCATCTCTATTGTTAAATGCATAAAATATTAACGCCACATTAACATGTTAAAGTTTTTCATGCAATACCTGGAGTGTCATTTTCAGATTTATCGCTTAGAAAGGAATTGAGTATTCAAAATTGAATCACTCTATTTGTTTACTTTTATTGTAATATTACCTCAACGTAATATTACTTTTGCGTAATAATTAATAAACGAATCATTTAAAAAGGAGGGATTATTAGATGAGTAAAAATTTTAATCAATTGAAAGCACAAATGTCTGCAGAGGCACAAAAAGAAGCATCCTTGAAAACACAAGAAATGCTGAGCGCGATGCCATTACAGGAGCTGAGGCAAGCTAGACATTTTAGTCAACAACGTCTAGCTGAACTTTTATCAACAAAACAGGCTAATTTGTCACGTATTGAAAGACAGGCTGATATGTATATTTCTACTCTGCGAAGTTATATTGAAGCGATGGGTGGTGAGTTAGATATTATTGCACGTTTTCTTGAAGGTGGGGTTCACATTAACCAATTTAATGACATTGGCGAAAAGCAACATCAATAGCCTCAATTGAAACGCTTCAGGTATATAGTCTGAGGTATCGACACATAAATTGAGAAAAAAACGTTAAATTTTAATAGGTTAGCTACTATCACGTAATTAAGGTTTTAGCACTGAAGCT
>JABEVJ010000274.1 GCA_013043985.1 Legionellales bacterium
ACAAGCAATAGTTATTCATATTGTGCAGTTTTAATTATTGCATAGGGCGGAAAAGAGCAAGCCAGAAACTCGCGATCTCAATCGCGGAGACTATATACTAGTTGATGAAGTAATTAATCCATAAAATTTTTATGAATTGTTACTTTTTTGAATCATAGTCATCCACTCTTGAGGATTGACAAAAGTAGTAGTGCGAGGTCCCATGCCATCAAGCTGCATAACTGTTTCACCCGTAGCCCAGACATAATGATGAAGCATAGCTGGAACGATTGCAAAACTACCCGCAGCTAAAGCGGTCGAGTGTGACTTATCTACCGTGTCTCCTGTACCTGCGTTTAAGGTACCTGAAAGAACAGTGACTTCTTCATCGGTTGTGTGCCAATGTGAGGGAATGACAAAACCATCCGGTAGTTTAAACCTAATGGTATAAGGCTCGGCCTGGCTCAAGTCTCCTCGAAGTAATACGATTTGTGCACCTTTAGGAAAACCAGGAGCTGGATGAAAGTTAATATCGGCAGCTTGCATGACTATAGCACTAGTCGTCGTTGCTGTATTAGTAGCGGCAGTACTTGTACCACTACCCTGACTGTTATTTGTAGCTGCAAATAATGCAGGCACGGCAAGTACATTAGCTGCTAAAACAGTAAGCAGTATTAATTTTTTGTGTTTGAAAGATTGAGACATCATTTACTCTCCTTGTGGGTATATAATTGTTACGGCAACATTCTTCTTAAGATGGTATCTTTATCAATAAAATGATGCTGTAATGCTGCAGCAGTATGTACCATCAGCAACGCAATCAAACTAAATCCTAACCAGTGATGAATATAGGTAAACACCATTAACCAGGTTGGATTAGCTGGGATGATTGTAGGAATGACAAACAAGCCAAAAAATGATACTGGCAATCCTGCTGCTGAGGTCAGCAGCCAGCCCGTAATTGGCATTGCAAACATGAATAAATACAATAAAATATGCGATCCATGGGCGGCCCATTTTTGCCAGGTAGGCATAGTATCCGGTAGCGCGGGAACTCGATTAGTCAAACGCCATTCCAACCTTAATATTACCAGCAGCAATACTAAAAATCCTACTTCTTTATGCATACCGTAGAGTTTTAGCTTTTCAAGACTAATCGGCAAGCGCACCATGTATATGCCTACACACAACATGCCAATAATAATTAAAGCTATTAGCCAGTGCAAAACCATAGCAATATATCCATACCGTTCCTTAGTATTTTTTAATAACATTCGCTACTCCTTTTTTTGTGTAGTATATATACCCACCGCGGGAATGACATCGAGTGCTCAAATACATGATGCAAATCCCGGAATCTCAAGTGCGGAGACTATAGGCCTCTGCTTGAATATCTAATTGGACTGTATCGCTAATACCGGGCAACAAGGTAGTGATACCAAAATCAGAGCGCTTCAGTGTTGCTGTTGCGCTAAATCCAATACTGGGGTTGTTAGTAATTGGATTAATGCCTATTTTGTTTAACTTCACATGCAAAATCACTGGCTTAGTTACCCCATGCAAAGTCAAATTACCTTGAACATTGGCAGTATCAGATCCAGTAACTGTCACTTTGGTGCTTTCGAAATGAGCGGTAGGATATTGTTTCACGTCAAAGAATAAAGGTTCCTGCAAATGCTGATCCAGCTCAGGTACTCCAGTAACCAAACCTGAAAGCTGAATATTCGCACTTACACTACTTTTCGCTGGATGTTTTTGATCAAAAACCATCGTTCCAGTTGTCATCCATTTTCCCGAAGGATTCGAAAAACCGAAGTGGTTGATATGCCACAATACATAAGTGTGTGAAGGATCAAGTGTATAGGAAACCTGTTCGCTAGCAGAGCTTGCAGGTATTGATGTTGCGGTAGTTGCTGCCAGAGTGGTTGTGCAGAGTGAACCAACTAGAGCAGCCAATAAAGTCACTTTAACAAGAAGTGTATTTTTCATTCCACCATCCTTATGTTGGTATATCCGACATCATTTTGAAGTTGTTGAGTTAGTAGAGGTCAATGACCCATTGACAATACGATTGCACAAGCCTTTGGGAACAAAGAGGAATGCATCGGAGGCATTGTTCTTAGTGGCTGATCCAGCACAGGAAGCCGTTGCTGTCTTACAATCATTCATTCCCGCCTTGGCAATACCATAACATTTTTCCTGGGCTACTGCAGTTGCGGCCATAACAGAATGCGTTTGCAATAAGGCCAAAGCCCCTGCAAAAGCAAGACAAACTATTTTAGTATTTTGTTCCATATTTCTATCCCTTGGAATGAGTGAGCAAAAAGCAGATATACCAATGCATGGAGTATGGGTATATATAACCCACTTTTTGCTCAGATAAATGACAGCTTACTCTTTAGGCTCAGTCAGACTTCCACCTTGTTTCGCACATTGAGTTTGAGTCATTAGGAGAAAACCTTTTCCTTTGCATGAGTTTTGTCCTTTGCATGCATTGTAGCTTGTTTTGCAAGCGCCTTTGCCTTTACAAGCATTTACGCCATAACAATGAGCTTGGCTAGTCGTTGAGGTAGCCGCCATTGATACGGGTGCTATCGCTAATAAACCAGCAGCTGCTGTAGCTAAAACTATACCCACCGTATTATTACTCATAATATTCATCCTTTTATCATTTCATCCAACATGGTTGAAATACTCAACACATATGAGCATATCAACCCTCTTATATTAGGGAAACCCTAATATTCGGTAAAAATCCATTGATTGCTGTATGAGTAATCAATGATCCCTATAAACTATTATCCAATAATACTGGCACTGATTTTAGTGTAACCAGATTGTTGCTATTTGCAAGATAACAAATAACTCAACACTCCATTAACGTGATTGACAAGCAGTGATTGAGGAGCATTCGCACGTAATAATGTCCAAAGCCCAAAAACATTTCCAACTAAAAAATCAGCAATTGCTGAACAATCCAACTCACTGGATAGTTGCTTATTCATCTTCGCTGTAGAAAGGTTATCGTAAAAAAGCTGACGCAATAATGATAAAAAATCAGTAATAAAATTGATGACAGGTTGTGTATGTACTGGCAGATCAGATGCAGTGGCAATTAAAAAACACCCATTCGGTGCAGAGTGAGATTGACACAAAGGTAAAAATTGATTGAAAAAATCCAGAATTCCGCTAACATCGTTATTATTTCGTTGTAATGGTGCAATAAACAGAGATGTCACATATTCACGATAACGTTGTAACATGGCTAAAAATAGCGCATCTTTCCCGCCAAAATATTTGTAAATTGCTGAACGATTAAATCCGGTCAACATGGTAATTTCTTTAATAGAAGTTTCCGCAAATCCCTTGCGCCAAAAAAGACGCATGGTATTATCCAAAACTTCATCACTTAAGATTGTTAACGTAATTTTCGTCATTGAATTGACACCCACCATGAGAACAAGTATTCTGTAATACAGAATAGGCGTTCTTAATTTAAAAGTCAACTGTGTTAATTACATACTCAACACACATGAGTATAGGGTCTGTTGACAATTGGTTCTTTGGCTGCAAAAAGAGTGTAATCGGTAAAAATTGGTTCTTGTTTTCGTTAAATAGCTTGCTATTCGCCT
>JABEVJ010000275.1 GCA_013043985.1 Legionellales bacterium
GAGGCGAATAGCAAGCTATTTAACGAAAACAAGAACCAATTTTTACCGATTACACTCTTTTTGCAGCCAAAGAACCAATTGTCAACAGACCCTATTGTAACTCAAAAAATAAAAATGCGATAACGAATTTTTTAAATGAAATTTAAAACGTAACCATCATCGCACGCTAATGCAACGCCAAAATCCCTTGCGTAAAACTCGGACGGAGATAAAATCCTCGCGGTGAAACACGCACTCGATTACCTTCACGATCAATCCCCCAACAACGAGAAGCTGCATTTGCTCCTTTTGGGCGCATTTGTAAATACTTCCCCATGCTGGCCGAAATCGCATCGAGTTCACCTAATGCCACTCTATCCATCAACTCTTGCCAGTCTTGCTGTAATTGCATTTCCTGCTCGTTCGTCGGGCTCCATAATAATGCCCTGCCAATCCGTCTTTCGGCAGGAGAAATAGTTTTTCCTGCCAATAACGGCACCCAGAGTATGCGTTTTAACTTATGGTAAACCTCAGACTCTTTCCACTTTAATCCAATAAAACGATTGAGAGGAACAATGCTGATATACGTTGACTCCAGTGGTTTTCCTTGTTGATTGATAGGTATCGTTTTAAGCTCAATGCCCAAATGCTGAAAATCAGGTTCAGCCAAAGAACCTGCCGTTGCTCCCAACAACAGCTCCATAAAAACACCGCTCCAACCTTTACCATTTAACAGCAGGTCAGGCGCGGTAATATTATAATTTGCGGCTAGTTCACCTAGACTAAAACCCATTAAATCATGAGCGCGGGCTACGAGTGCCTCTTCATTTTGAGGAGTGTTCATATTTAACCTTTTTTGGCGGCTGGCGCTGCATTTTGCGATATTTTAGAATAAAGGGAACAAAACTCAAGAAACTCACTATCAAAACAATTAATAAATATCCATACTGAGCACGATTCCATTGTTTTTGAAGTGTTGCACGCTCCTTCGGATTGAGCTGAATATATTTTAATGTGTTATTCGCCATACCATTTATCTTGTTTGGCGTCACCCAATGTTGTCCAAGCACATAGGATTCTCCATATAAAATACCAAACCAAGGCGTATCCTCCTGGAAAGTACTTACCATTTCATCAATTAACGCACGCCGTTCTGCATCATTAGGTCTATTTATCATTTGTGTAAATAATTGATTAAATTTTGGGTTATCGTAATTAGTTGGGTTTTCACCCCCTGAAACAAGCTGCCCGTTGGGTCCATAAAGTGTAAATAAAAAATTCTCTGGATCAGGATAATCCGCACTCCAACCCCAAGCAAAAATCTGTACATTTCCTGTGCTAATTTTATCCTGAAAGCGATTATAATCACTATCTCGAATGATCAACTGAATTCCCAATTGAGCAAATTCATTTTGCATCCATTGATATTGTGCTCTTTCATCTGCGCCCAAGCCTGAAATGGCATCATAATATAAAATTAATGGATTTCCGGTTTTGGCATTAATGCCATTAGGGTAACCTGCTTCAGCCAACAGTTTTTTGGCGTATGCTAAGGATTTTGTATGAGGTTCGGCATGGTACCAGTCAGTAGTATAAGGATTAATTAATTGCTTATTAAACCCAAAGATTCCTGGCGGAATCGGTGAATAAGCAATCTGCCCTCGACCATTTAAAAAAATAGAAATAAACTCTTCTGTGTTAATAGCAATTGCAATGGCTTGCCGTAATTTTTTCTGAGCTTCGCCATAACCGCCTACAATGGGATCTTTCATATTAAATGCAAAATATGAAATGGTTGGCAACAAGGCTGTTCTTAATCGAATATCTTGTTTTGCCAACTCCGGTGAAACCAAAGGTTGCCCCTTGTTATTGATCTGAATGGCCTGAGCAAAATTATCTGCACCTATACCTGAACTATCATAATATCCTTGTAAAAACTTTACCCAACCTGGAATACTCTCTTTTTCAAGTGAAAATAAAAAAGTATCAACAAAGGGTAATCGCTTTCCGGCATTTTTGAGATAGCCATTTTTAACATCATCCGGCTCTCCTTCTGTAGGATAGGTCTCCAAGTGAAAATTGGGATTGCGCTGCATCACAATTTCACTATTGGGATTATTGATTTGAATCATATAAGGCCCAGTTCCGACAGGATAAGTTGAAAAACCGATATTGTTTTTTTGTAATGCACTTGAAGAATAAAGTTGATCTGCCTCCCAGGGCACTGGGCCAAAAAAAGACATTGCCAGCCAATAAGGAAATTGTTTAAATACCCCGTTGATGGTAATTTCATAGGTATAACGATCTATTGTTTTTACTGCATCCAGAGGATATTTTCGTAAATCCAGAAAATGTCCTGGTTGATAATGTTGCTGTAATGTTTGTGCAAAACTGTCAAAACCAGGGATATGAGTTGACATTAAACCCTGAATGGGTGAGTTAGTAAGAGGTGAAGCAAGCCGCTTTATTTCATAAACATAATCATCTGCCGTTAGCTCGCGAGTGCCGGTATATTTAAAATCACGTAAATCATGGTATTTCGCTAACTCTTGAGTAGAAAAATTTAAATATCGATATTGGCCATTTTCCAATGTTGCAAAGGCTGGATGCGGTTGATAAAAAATATGCGGTTGGATTTGTATACGATAGACAGTATAAAGAATATGGACGGATGAAGACGTTGGTAAAAATGGCTTGAAATTTGACTCGCTCTTTCGACCAGGCATAATTTGAGTAGCTGAATCGAAACAGGGACTAAAATTTTGTGGTTCTGATTGAAAAAAATCACAGTAATAATCGAGAGGAGTTCGAAATTTATTGATTAAAGCAGGTTCGAGGATAAAATCTCGACCCGTTACCTGACGTGGTTCCGTGGCATAGATATATCGTATCTGAGGCATTTTTTGTGCTGTTAATGGCACAAGAACATAAGGTCTTTTCAAAAAATGGTATTGCAGTGGTGGCTCAACCACTTGAGCAACAAAAACAGCTTCATCACTGGAATACGAGACAGCCGGATCAAGTGTTTTTGGTTGTTGGGAAAAAGAACTGAAATAAATATTGTCACGGCTATTGTACTTACCATGAGGATAATTAGCGGATTCATTACTGCATCCAGTCAGAAGGACTGTCAGCAAGAACAGGAAAATAACCCGCATTAACAACATGTCCCGCGACAATATACTCAAAACGATTGGATTTTTGGCTAGGCAGAAGCGAGTGACTCGAGGGAGTATATACAAAATACATAACTGAAGAGGAACAAGCTTCCAACAACGCCAAAAATTGGCAGGAAAGTCAATTTTGAAGGCTGTTAAGCCGCCCCGAAGGGGTGAGAGCCATGGATGGCCCGAATCAGCATTCAAGCGTGAAAAGTATCTCACACAGCAATCAACTCAGGGTGCGCATAACAAATAGGTACTTGTGACTCTTGAGCGTAAGTAACATACTCCCACGCATCTTGCTGTGCCAATACGGCAAGAAGCAGGCGATGGTTCAGTGCATGTCCCGACTTATACCCTTCAAATGCCCCAACAATCGGTGAACCTAACATAGACAAATCACCAATAGCATCCAGAATTTTATGTCGAACCAGCTCATCCTGATAACGTAAGCCATCCTCATTCATAACTCGATAATCATCAATCATAATAGCATTATCAAGACTACCGCCTAAAGCCAGGTTACGAGAGCGCAACCATTCATATTCAGCTTTAAAACCAAAAGTGCGGGCACGACTCACTTCTTTAACAAACGATGTTGAGGAAAAATCCATGCTAAGTGATTGTGGGCCATCAAATAGAGGATGATTAAATTCAATGGTAAAATCAATTTTGAAACCTTGATAAGGCAAAAATTTAGCAGACTTATATTGTGCTGTTCCTGCTTCGCCTTCTTCAATAACAATCGGCTTCAAAATACGGATAAATTTCTTGGCAGCCTTTTGCACTTTGACACCCACAGATTGGAGCAAAAAGACAAAGGGTGCAGCACTACCATCCATAATCGGCACTTCTTCAGCATCTACCTCAATATAGGCATTATCAATACCAAGACCTGCTAAAGCTGATAATAAATGCTCAACTGTAGCAATACGGACACCCTCTTTTATCAAGGTGGTTGCCAGCAATGTATCGCCAACAAAGTTAGCAAGTGCTGGAATAAAAACACCATCTCGTTTAAAAACAAGTCCCGTATCAGGCGGCGCAGGCAAAATTGTCAGCGTCACTTTCTGGCCAGAGTGTAAGCCAACACCTGTGGCAGTAACACGATTTTTGATGGTTCGTTGATTAGGCATTCCATAATCCTCTAGTATCACATTAAAATCTTTACTTACCTGAGAATAATCTCCTCCACGGGAGTATATACCCAAAGCCAAGCAATTACAAAAGCGGGTTATTCTAACACATTATCTATTGAATGTGTACACCCAGGCAAAGATGTGTTTATATATACTCATATATTTATATTCATTTTTATGGACATCGCATGATAAACCTTGAATCAATTCACAGTCTGGTCGCCGATGATATGGCTGCGGTCAACCTCGTTATCCTGGATCACCTTGAGTCACCTATTACGTTGATAAAGCAATTGGGGGAACATATTCTCAAAAGTGGCGGCAAACGTCTTCGCCCATTGCTTGCTTTGTTAAGTGCTCATTGTTTTAGTTATAAGGGCAAGGATCACATCCGCTTGGCTGCTATTGTTGAGTTTATTCACACAGCGACTTTATTGCATGATGATGTTGTCGATTCATCTCAAATGAGACGAGGCCAAAACACAGCAAACGCTATTTGGGGCAATCAAGCGAGCGTATTAGTCGGGGATTTTCTTTTTTCACGCTCGTTTCAAATGATGGTTGTCTTAAATAGTTTAAAAGTGATGGAAATCCTCGCAAGGGCCTCAAACACTATTGCTGCTGGTGAAGTCTTACAGCTCATGAACTGCCACCAACCTGATACGAATGAATCTCAATATATGGCTGTAATAGAGGCCAAAACAGCCTGTTTATTTTCCGCTGCAACCCAACTTGGTGCCCATATTGCTGGTCAATCCCCTCAAATGGAAGAAACCATGGCAAATTATGGCTTGCACTTAGGTAATGCCTTTCAATTGATTGATGATGCATTAGATTACAGTGGTAACTCGTCTGAGATGGGAAAAAATATTGGTGATGATTTGGCCGAAGGAAAACCAACCCTGCCGCTTATTTATGTTATACAACATGGAAACTCTCAACAGCAAAAACTGATTATTGACGCCCTTCAACAAGGAACACTTGAAAAATTAGATGAGATACAGAAAATTATTGCATCAACTGGCGCAATCGAATACACTTACGCTGCTGCAAAACGAGAGGCGCTCCTTGCAATTGAGTCCTTAAAAACCGTGCCCGATTCGCCCTACAAAGCAGCATTAGTGAATTTGGCCAATTTTACACTTGAACGTGTTAGTTAATACGAGCCACAGGAGTGTACACTTTGTACATGACTGTGGCGAGATGCCAAATGCAACAACGCCGCAGAACCGTTATGAAAGGAGATATCCCTCTCAATAACGATTTTGCGGCTAGGCGCATTTGGATCGAGCCACAGGA
>JABEVJ010000276.1 GCA_013043985.1 Legionellales bacterium
AAACTGCACAATATGAATAACTATTGCTGGTTTTAATCGTTTCTTCTGGTGCAAAATAGCTGCGTTATAAATTCCGAAAACTCATGTGTGTTGAGTATATATTTAGCGCTCGATGTCATTCCCGCGAAGGCGGGAACCCATCGTCAAGCTTGCATGGTACGTATTAATATACTCAGGGGTGTGAGTATACCTATAATTTATAATTTCACAGTATATTTTTCTTGCTCAGCGATAGTTTTATCATCTAACTGCCAGTACTCAAATGTTTTATCTAATGAGCCAGCAAACATTTTAACAATAAAGCTTTGAAAGAAGGATTTTTTCTGTGCATTATAACGCTCAATGCTATCGTTATAGGCTTGTTTGGAAAAGGTGAGTTTGTTTTCAGTATTAACAATTTCTTCCTGTAATTGCATCGCATTTTGATTAGCTTTTAGATCAGGATATTGCTCAAAAACAACATTAATACCACGGGCAATCTGCGAAATTTGATTTTCAGCCGCCATGCGTGCTTTTTCATCTCCGCTACCGACTGCCTGGGTTGCCTGATTACGAAGGGCGACGACATCTTTTAACGTGGTTTGTTCATAATTCATATATTTATTGACAACATTGATCAGAGACTCAAATACTTTAAAGCGTCGATCGAGCTGAATATCAATTTGGTGTTTGTTATTGTTTACCTCTTCAATCATGCGAATGAGACGATTATAGTTTGTAACGACAAATGCAATAATTGCAACAACAACAACAACGATGATAGCAACGGTTTTTGACATGAGAAGTTCTCCTAAGTGATTATTTTCCTGAAGTATATTGCCGTGATATAGCACTACTTAATTGAAATACAGCCATAGCATAATTAATTCTGGGATTATAACGTGAAATAACATAGAAATTATGCAACCCCAACCAATACTGTTGCGAATTATCCGGCATCTCTAATACGATAAAGGAAGCCATTTCGGTAGCTGGAAGAGGTGATATTGGTGAGACACCATAAGATAAGAGTTTTTTGATCGTTGTATTCGGCTTTAATTGATTAGTTGGAAGCACTTTATAGGCTTCTCCTTTGACATTAGCCTGAATAGCGATAAGTTCTCCTTGCGTCCAGCCGTTTTGTTTAAAATAGTTGCTGACGCTGGCAATGACATCATCGGGATCGTGAGCTAAATCTTTTTGCCCCTGTTTATTGAAGTTGACGGCGTACTGGCGATAACTGCTCGGCATAAATTGCGGCTGCCCCATTGCTCCAGCATAAGATCCTTTTAGCTTCAATGGATTAATGTGATTTTCACGAGTGAGTAACAAATATTCTTTTAATTCTTGCTGAAAAAATTTTGCACGAGCAGGATAATCAAATGCCAAGGTAGATAAAGAGTCAATAACTCGGTAAGAGCCTTGGTTTTTACCATAGTAAGTTTCAACACCCAGAATGGCTACGATCACACTTGGGTCTACCCCATCGCGTTGGTAAACTGCCTGAAGGGTTTTTTGATGTTTTTTCCAAAATGCAACACCTTCATCGATTCGTTGTTGGGTGATAAAAATATCGTTGTATTTATACCACGGCAAGTGCTCTTTTGTTGTCGACATGCCCAGAACAATAGAGGGTTGTTCTTTGACTTGGGAAAATACATGTTCAAGCGCGGATTTTTTAAATCCATAATTTTTGACCATCATGTTAATAAATTTTTGAACATCAGGTCGATTGACAAACTTGGTGTTGTTAGCAGCTTGTACAGAAAGGGAGATTGAAACTAAAAACAATATAAACCCTATTGAACATATCCAGGTCAGCAGATGTTTTTTTAAGTTTAACAGTCGTTCCATCATTTGTTACTCTCAGTTGACTAAGCCAACAATTTACGATGTGTGTGTATGGACATAATAATACCAAAGCTTGCCATTAATGTTACCATAGAGGTACCACCATAACTCACAAGAGGTAATGGTACTCCCACCACGGGCAAAATACCAGTGACCATCCCAATATTAATAAACATTGAAAAAAAGAAGGCCATGGAAAGACCGCCAGCAACGAGCCTGGTAAAGGTATCTTGTGCCTGCATACTAATATAGAGGCCGCGTCCGACGATTAGCATAAAAGCGCTAATGAGTATCGTTCCCCCAACCAGGCCAAATTCCTCTCCACAAACGCCAAAAATAAAATCGGTGGCATGTTCAGGTAAAAAGTTGAGGTGCGATTGCGTACCCTGTAACCAGCCTTTGCCAAATATTCCGCCAGAGCCAATGGCAATTTTTGACTGGATAATGTGATAACCAGCACCGAGAGGGTCTGATTCTGGATTTAAAAAAGTGAGTACGCGTTGTCGTTGATAATCATGCATTTTATACCACAACAAGGGAGTGGCTGCTGCTGCAAGCGCAAAAAGCACTATAATGAGACGCCAGCCAATCCCCGAAAGAAATAATACGCAAGCACCAGCACAAGCTAACATGATAGCGGTACCTAAGTCAGGTTCAATCGCGGTAAGACCAACAGGAATAGCGATAATAAGCGCACATGCCATTAAATGACGATAAGTCGGAGGAAGGCTTCGTTCTTGTAAGTACCAGGCTAAAAAAATCGGAATAGCCAGTTTCATTATCTCAGAAGGTTGGAAGCGAATAAAACCGAGATCAAGCCAACGACGTGCTCCTTTTCCAATATCTCCTGCAACAAACACAGCAATAAGTAGCAGTACGCCAGCTATAAATACCCATGGAACCCAAAGTTTAAATTTATCAGGGGAAATCTGCGCTACGATAATCATCACCACATACGCTAAACCAAGACGAATAATCTGTTGCATCACAAGGTCTTTATTCCCATTACTCGCACTATATAAAATAGCAAGCCCCATGCCAGTGAGAATCAACAGAGCAGTCAAAAGAAAAGGGTCGATATGAAATCGTTTCCACAAGCTTCGCTCGCTCAGATGTTGTGGTTTTGCGCCAAGGATATTGGAGGGTCTATATTGATTAGATAAAAACGTCATTGAATCGGAGTCCCCTCAAAATAATAATCCATGATTTTTCTCGTTGTTTTTTTTGCATCCAGACTGTTTTCAACAACAACTGCAATGGCTATTTGTGGATTTTCTACCGGAGCAAAGGCAATAAAAAGCGAATTGTCACGTAAATTTTTTGCTAAGCTGACATTTTTATCTTGTAAAACACCATGTGTACTAAATACCTGTGCGGTACCACTTTTGCCAGCAATTGTGTAAGGGGCATTACCAATAATTGCTGAAGTACCACCAGGTTTTAAAACATTTTGCATAGCAGTAAAAATCAAAGTCCAAATATCAGGCGTGACATTAACAACAGGTGCAGGCTGGGGTTGAGTAAAGGTAACTTGACCCTCTGTATCACGTATTGAACCGACAAGATGAGGGCGATAACCGTGCCCCTGCATTGCTATTTGTGCTACGCCATTCGCTTGCTGGAGAGGTGTGACGAGGTTAAATCCTTGTCCAATGCTGGTTATCACCGTATCTCCTGGATACCATGGTTGATGTTTTATACGCTGCTTCCATTCGGGATTAGGAATCAAACCACCTAATTCTTCATCGACATCAATTCCAGTTGGGTTTCCAAAGCCAAAATCACGCATAATATAGTTGATTCGTGTGATGCCCATTTTTACCCCAATGGTGTAAAAAAACACATCGCATGAGACAGTAATCGCTTTAGATACATCGACAATTCCATGTCCTCCTTTTTTCCAATCGCGATAGACATGTGAACTATTAGGCAGCATAAAATAGCCAGGATCATTGATGCGAAAACTAGGGGTAATGGTACCAGAGCTTAAGCCTTCAATTGCCAGATAGGGTTTTATTGTGGAGCCTGGAGGGTAGAGTCCTCGTATTGTCCGATTATACAATGGTCGATTGGGGTCATTTTGTAAAATTTGATAGACAGTTTGAGGAATCCCTTGTACAAATAAGTTGGGGTCATAGGCTGGATTACTGGCCATAGCAAGTACATCACCATTTTGTGGATTGATCACCACAACTGCGCCATTATTCTGACCCAGCGCCTGCATTGCTGCTGTTTGGAGGCCGCTGTCGATAGTAAGCGTGAGGGAGCTTCCTGGTATGGGGGGGATACGTTTTAAGACCCGAACAATATGGCCGCTTGCATCTGTTTCAACTTGTTGATATCCAACGGTGCCATGCAAAACAGATTCATAGGATTTTTCAATACCCAATTTGCCGATAAAGTTTGTTGCGCTGTAGTTTGTTGTATTAATAGTAGCTAAATCTTGTTCATTAATTCGGCCAACATAACCCAATACATCCACCATGTTCGCACCCAATGGATAATAGCGAATCATCTGTGCACCAACGATGATTCCCGGAAAGCGATATTGATTGACATAAAAACGGGCAAGCTGATTTTCATCAAGTTTAAGTTTCAAGGGCACCGTATCAAATTGCCGATGTTGTTTGAGCTGTTTGTAGAAAGCTTTCAATTCATCATCGCTGATAGGGACAATAGTTTGGATTTCAGCGATCGTTTTCTTGAGGTTTTTGACTTTATCAGGAACGACCTCCAGACTGAACACAGGGACATTTTGGGCAATCAGTACGCCTTTTCGATCATAAATCAGGCCACGATTGGGAGGGATTGGCACGAGTGTTAACTGATTTTTTTGCGATAATGTGGTGTACATATCGTGTTGAATGATTTGCAGATAGACCAGTCTGGCAATTAGACAGGAAAACAAAGCTAGGATTAAAAACATAGCAATAACCAAACGGCTCAGGAAAAGCTGCCTTTCGAGTTTTTTGTCTTTCATGGTAAGGCGTTTAGCCATCGTGTTGTTTTGCCTTCGCATCCTTGTTGATGTAAGTGAGTATACCACTGGTATTTAGAGATGTCAGTACCGTCTAAAAATCAAAGAAGTATTAATTCCCCCAAAAGCAAAATTATTACTCATGACAAAATCAGCATCGATGGTACGTACGGATTCTTTAATGTAGTCGAGAGGAGCGCACAAAGGGTCAACCTGATTTAAATTGGCGGTTGGCAGGAAACACTGCTGGTTCATCATGGTAATACTCAGCCAAGCTTCCAAGGTGCCACATGCCCCAAGCGTATGTCCAAAGTGTCCTTTTAACGAACTAATTGGCACATCTTCACCAAAAATGTTGAAAGTTGCACGTGATTCTGCAATATCTCCTTTTTCAGTGGCGGTGCCATGAGCGTTGATATAAGCAATTTGGTCAGGTGTTAGTTCAGCATCTGACAATGCCAACCTCATTGCCTCTTCCATTAAGGCTGTCGTTGGCTGAGTGATGTGGATGGCATCACAATTGGTACCAAATCCAACTGTTTCAGCATAAATTTTTGCATTTCGAGCCAAGGCATGATCCAGTGATTCAAGAATCAGGGTTGAAGCCCCTTCACCTAATACTAATCCATCCCTATCCTGGTCAAAAGGAGCCGGGGTGGTGTTGGGTTGATCATTTTTCTGACTGGTGGCGTACAGGGTATCAAAAATGGCAACCTGGCTAGGGCATAATTCATCAGCTCCCCCCGCAATCATCATGTCCTGATAACCATGTTTTATCGCTTCATAGGCATAACCAATTGCTTGACTACCTGATGTACAGGCACTTGAGGTAGGGATAATTCTGCCAGTAATACCAAAAAAAATGGCAATATTCACTGCACAGGTATGACTCATCGCTTTAACATACGTGGTGGCAGTGACATTTTTGACAGAGCGTTCAGTTCTGATGGTCACCAAATCCGCCAGAGAATAGGTGCTGCCTGAACATGATCCGTAAGCAATACCTAAACGTCCACTGCCAAGCAGCTCAGTATTATTCCATAAACCCGCTTCAATCAGTGCTCGTTCTGTTGCAACGGTGGCAAGCTGAGCCACACGCCCCATTGAGCGCACTTTTTTACGCGTATAATGATCAGGCAGCTTAAAGTTCTCGATCGGTGCGCCCAATTTTGTATTAAGTCCGTCAATGCTTTTCCAATCCTCAATGACTTTGATCCCAGTTTTTTTGGCAAGGATTTGCTTAAAAATAGCTTCTTCATCATCCCCCAGTGAAGTGACGCCTGCCATTCCGGTAATCACAACGCGCTTACTCATAGCAGACCCCCGTTAATTGAAAAAACCTGACGAGTGATATAGCCTGCATTTTCTGACATGAGATAACAAATCATACTCGCCACTTCTTCCGCAGGACCCATTCGTCGCATGGGTATAAATTCCATTATTTTATCCAGATGTTCAAGGTTAGCAGTCATTTCAGTTTCAATTAAGCCAGGCGCGACACAGTTAACCGTAATGTGGCGTTTTGCCAACTCAAGTGCCAAGGCTTTGCTTGCCCCTATAATGCCTGCCTTGGAGGCACTGTAGTTGACTTGTCCACGATTTCCCGCAATGCCTGATGCTGAATGACAATGTCACAATCCGTCCGCCTTTTCGTGCTTGAATCATGGGCAAGACACAAGGTTGAATGACATTATAAAAACTGTCTAAGTTGGTATGTACTACCCGATCCCAATCAACGCTTTCCATCGCAGGAAAGGGAACATCTTTGCAAATGCCTGCATTATTGACAATGCCATAAAATGCTCCGTCACTCTGTATCATTTGCTCTAGTGTGTGGCGGCATTCATCTCGGGCACTGATATCAAATTGAATAAGCTGGCCTGCGCCGCCTTCGATTTTAATTTGTGCCAGCGTTGATTCTGCACCTGCCAGATCAGTGTTATAATGAACATAAATATAAAAGCCATCTTTCGCCAGCATCAATGCGGTTGCTTGGCCAATTCCTTTGCTGGCGCCTGTTACTAATACACGTTTCATTTCGAACATCCTGCTAAAAGCGTAGTTAACTTGTCGAGTGAGGGTTGATAAGCACTTAGTCTTGCTTCTGCAACCGCTTTGCTATCTTGTAAAATCTGGCATTCAAATACCCCAGTTTCTTCATCTAAAAAAATACTATTGGCAATGATAATCAGTGTACTGCCAGCAGGAATATGTGAAATAGTTGTATGAAACTGCCGAACGCTCATTAAAAAAGCTATTTTTGCTTCTTTTAAACCCCTATTTTCTACACCGTCAATTTTGTTTTGATGACCATACACAAAAACAGCAGCAGTTTGAGCCATCATTTCAATACCAATCCATGGTGCAAGTCCATCTATATTTGAGTCATAAAAAATATGATTTTTTTCAATAAATGCCTCGCAAATTGCTTGAGTATTATTCAATTCAATAATTCGATCAATTAATCGCATCGGCGGTTTTTGTGGCAAAGCTTTTTCTAAAAGATTATTCATTGTTTTTATTTCTTTCAATAATTAAACTGACATTGCTGCCACCAAAGGCAAAATTATTACTCATAAAGCGGGGTTGTTGCCATTTTGTTTCAGCCCTGGTGAAATTCAAACTTGGTAAAAGAGGATCACTCTGGCCGTCCCATCGGTGTTCGGGTAAGTAGTGCCCAGGATTATACTGTTCTGACAGCAAAAGCCAGCATAAAGCAAGCTCTTGTGCAGCAGCAGCACCCAGAGTATGACCCATAACTGATTTTGTTGAGCTGCAATAATAATCTGCTTCGCCGAACAGCTCATGCATTATTTTACTTTCGACCTCATCATTTTTTTCAGTGGCAGTGCCATGTAAGTTAATATATCCAATATCCTGTGGTAAATATTTGGCACGACTTAAGGCTTCCTTTATTGCTGATTTCGCGCCATCGCCTTTTGGATCAGGTGAGGTGATGTGGTAGGCATCAGAGGACTCTCCCCATCCTGATAAGGAAATTTCACTGGTTTCGTGGCTCATGATAAAAAGAGCCGCTCCCTCGCCGATATTGATTCCATCTCGATGGGAGCTGAAAGGATTACAGGTGACGGGAGAAATCGCTTGCAAGGCATCAAAACCATTCAAGGTCAGATCACATAAGCTATCACTGCCGCCCACAATCACAGCATCACAGATATTGGTTTGAATAAGTCTTGCTGCTGAGATAATGGCTTTTCCGCTCGATGAACAAGCCGTAGAAATCGTGTAATGGACGCCCGTTATTCCGGCATATTTTGCTAAAAACTCACTGCACGTACCAATTTCTTGTTGCGAATAATCAAATTCGGTTGGAAATACATCGTGTAAAGCGCGATGTTTGTATGCGGCTTCACCCGAGGCAATTCCAGAGGTACTGGTTCCCATCACCACACCAATGCGGTGTGCTCCATAGCGTTTTTTATAGTTTTCCACGGTTTCAGCGATTTGCTGATAGGCCATGATAGTTAATTGATTATTGCGGCAATCATATTTTTTATAGGCGGGGGGTAAGGGGAGAAGAAGTTCTAAAACGCGTCCTACGGGTGTTGTTGCATCCAAAATCAGTGTATACGACGTCAGCGTTGATGTTGCTTCAGGATTAACCAGCGTTGAAATAATATTATGCTTATTGCTTCCTAATGCGTTAATCAAACCGAGATCATTTAGATATATACACTTCATATAGGCACATTTGTTAAAATAGGGGTGTTCTTTGGTGTCGAGTATACGTGATTTACATAGAAATTGGAAGATATTTGTTCAATCAATGGTGTTTTAGTCAGTCAGTCATTGATTGCTTTCTCAGAGTTGATTATTTTCGTCTTAATTGGGTTAAGAGCCAATTGAATGAATTTTGCTGCCTTTTCACCTCTGTACTCCATAGAGCATTCTTCTCGAATAAATTGTGGATTGTCTCTGGAGGCAGATAACCAATTAAATGAACCTTCAATAATTACTCTATCATCAATTGCTATAATTTTAGAGTGGACGTTTTTCACTGAAAACACATGGGCACCAGCATTGAAAAGCATTTTTTTTGCATTATGGAAATCATGTGATCTTTTGTCATTTAATGTTGGGTCTGTATAAATGTTAATATTAATATGGTTTGAATATTTAGTAATCGTAGAAACAAGGTTGTCACTCTTAATTGCAGTAGTAGTGAGAAATGGTGAGACAATATGTAATTCATGGGTCGTTCTTTCAAATGAGTTTTTTAATGCAGCAACATGTTGCTCAAGCGAGTTAAGTTGCTGAATATCATCGATTTCAGGTGTACAGTATCTTGGCTGTATAACATCAAGCAGCTCATTTTCTTCTTTATCAAATAAATATGTCGCTAATAGTGATGATGGCGAGCTATTTCGATATTTATCAAAAATATCCATATCGCCAAAAACTAAAAAAGACATTTTTGCACGTGAAACAGCAACATTGAGCATATTAGGAGCTCTGTCAAAAAAATAGGTACCTACATTATCATTAGATGTATACACAGAAGAAAAGATAATAAAGTCTTTCTCGGCTCCTTGCAATGAATGTACTGTTCCAACTTTATTAATATGCAAATTATACTTATTTAAAGCAAGTTGAATCGCACGGGCTTGTGCAGAAAATGGTGTCACTACTCCGATACAGTCATCAAGCGTCTCCTTGTTGCTGTTTTTTAATAACTTCTCTTTATTTTTTGCTATCCAGCGAGCAATTGATTCCGCTTCTAAAGGATTATAACGACTACCATTTTGAGTTTTAATTTCTCCTTTTACATGAGCATAGGCCATTCGAGGATATTCACATAGAGTTTTTTTTGTTAGAGGTATAAGCTGATCGTTATAGCATAATTTGTTGCAATAACTGATGATCTCAGCTGCACATCGGCGATGCTCACGCAACAGCAAACCCGGGTGAGCATGATTGGTTAATTTAAATTTAGCTTTACACTGTCCAAGGTAAATTAAATTTCCATAGGCCTGTCCAGTGGCATTATCACCCGAAGATAGAATTCCCGCTATTTTCAAGAAATCATAACCAACTCGGTCAGTGCATAAGGTAAATTTTTTCGCATTTGCAAAATCAATACTTGATGGCAAAGTAAATACAGGTTGTATTTGTAAAGCATCTCCAACCAGCAATAATTTTTTGGTTGCTGAAACCAGAGCACCAGCTACAGCAGGCATAACTTGACCCGCCTCGTCAATAATGAGTAAGTCTATGAAATCTATAGGCGTCTCAAATTCGGACAGTACTTTACATTGAAAAAAAGAGACCCCGGAGTGTAGTGTTGTCACAAAACAGGGTGTAAGCATGGCTCTGATTTGCCAGAATTTTTTTCTATCCTCTTGCTCATATGAAAAATTCTTTATGGTTTCATTGTTTTCTAGCCAGGAAGCTTCCCAATAATGCGTGGCCAGAACAAATAATTCGTATCTTAATGAAGTATCCAATTTGGCAAGCAATCCATTTTCATCGGATAAATCAAATAGATTTTCAAGAGAAAAATCAAAACCTAATTGTTTTGAAAGTTTCTTTTTTCCACTTTCAATTTTTTCAATGTTTTTTATTGCAGTTTGATATTCGCTAATCTGGATGATGTTTTTATTTTTATCAAATTTTACAGCGTCAATA
>JABEVJ010000023.1 GCA_013043985.1 Legionellales bacterium
AAACTGCACAATATGAATAACTATTGCTGGTTTTAATCGTTTCTTCTGACGCAAAATACCTGCGTTATAAATTCCGAAAACTCATGTGTGTTGAGTATACACGTTTATTTCACATCCACACGAAGCATCTCAAGTTGCTGTTGCAATTGTTTTACAGCAAGACTGAACTCATCCAAACGCGCTTTTTCTTGTGTAACAACATCAGCAGGCGCTTTATTAATAAAACTCGCATTATTTAACTTGCCTTCACATTTGGCTATTTCAGCCTGCAGTTTAGCAATTTCCTTGTTTAGGCGGGTAGTTTCAGCATCAACATCAATCAGACCTGCCAATGGTATCAATATTTCCATTTCACCCGCTAAAGCGGTTGCCGCAGCAGGTGCAACTTGATCATTTGTCAACCATTCGACAGAACTTAACTTTGCCAGCGCAAGAATAAACAATTCTGCCTGCTTAAAGCAAGCTTTATCGTGATCTTTAGCATTGCGGAGCAATATGGGTACTAATTTACCCGGGTTGATATTCATTTCAGCACGAATTGTCCGTATTCCTACGATCACATTTTGTATCCACGTCATATCATGAATAATACTTGGGTTGTCAAAACTTGAATCAAATTCAGGGTAGGGCTGGATCATAATAGTCTCTTCAGCTAAAATAGCTGGCTTCGCTTTTTCTGAAAGCGGATAAATTTGCTGCCACAATGTTTCGGTAATAAAAGGCATAAAAGGATGCAACAGACGAAGCAGGTTTTCCAAAACGTTGATAAGCGTAAACCGAGTTGCTTGTTTGACCTCTTCAGGCTGGTCAGTTGTCAGTAATGCTTTTGATAATTCAAGATACCAATCACAATAATGATTCCAGGTAAATTCATAAAGTGCTTGTACTGCCAAATCAAATCGATATTCATCAATATGTTTTCTTACTTCAGTAATAGTTTCCTGTAATTTCGCCCAAATCCAGCGACAGCTAAGGCTAAATACCAGCGTATCTTTGTTTCCGCTGCAATCTTTATCAGCCACATTCATCAGCACATAACGTGTTGCGTTCCACAGTTTATTGCAAAAATTGCGACTGCTTTCAAGACGGTTAAATTCAAAGCGTAAATCTCGCCCCGGGCCACTGATGCTAAAATAGGTTAAACGCAAAGCATCTGTTCCATAGGCGCCGATACCATCAGGAAATTGTTGGCGGGTATTTTTTTCAATCCGTGCGGCCATCGCAGGCTGCATTAAGCCAGAGATTCGTTTTGCAACCAGCGGCTCCAGATCAATACCGTCGATCAAATCGATAGGATCAAGAATATTGCCCTTGCTTTTTGACATTTTCTGACCTTCATGATCACGAATCAACCCAGTGACATACACCTCAGCAAAGGGTTTTTTCCCCATAAACTTAAGACCAAACATAATCATGCGGGCAACCCAGAAGAAAATAATATCAAAACCAGTTACCAACACGTTAGTTGGATAATACATATCAAGTTCTGGCGTTTTATCTGGCCAACCTAAGGTTGAAAAGGGCCATAATGCCGACGAAAACCAGGTGTCCAGTACATCAGCGTCCTGGGTCAGCACAATTTCATCAGCCAGTTTATATTTTTGGCGCACGCTGGCTTCATCTTTTTCAACATAAATATGACCTGCCTCGTCATACCAGGCAGGAATGCGATGTCCCCACCATATTTGACGGCTAATACACCAGTCTTCAATATTATGCATCCATTGAAAATAGGTTTTAGACCAATTCTCAGGTACAAATCGGATATCTCCTGATTCAACGGCTTTAATGGCGGGTTCAGCCAAGGGTTTGGTTTTAACATACCATTGGTACGTCAAAAAAGGCTCGATAATTTCACCTGAGCGATCACCACGTGGCACATTCAATTTGTGTGGCTCGATTTTTTCAAGAAAATTGCCTCGACTGAGATCCTCAACTACTTTTTTGCGGGCAGCAAAGCGATCCAAACCACGGTAGGCTTCAGGCACGTTCTCATTCAGCGTCGCGTCTGGATTTAAGATATTGAGTGTAACCAATTGATGACGTTGGCCAATGGCGTAATCATTAAAATCGTGCGCGGGGGTGATTTTTACGCAACCCGTACCAAACTCACGATCAACATAGGGATCGGCAATAATGGGAATAGGCCGCTCCGCCAAGGGTAAATGGACGTGGCGACCTATCAGGTGTTGGTAGCGTTCATCTTCAGGATTGACGGCGACGGCTGCATCGCCGAGCATGGTTTCAGGGCGGGTGGTGGCAACAACCAAGTGACCGCTGCCGTCGGCCAGAGGGTAGCGAATATGCCACAGTGAGCCTTCTTCTTCACTTGATACGACCTCAAGATCAGAAATAGCGGTGCCAAGTTTGGGATCCCAGTTGACCAGACGTTGACCACGGTAAATGAGGCCTTCATCAAATAATTGGATAAACGCTTCTTGAACCGCGCGTGACATAGCGGGATCCATCGTAAATCGCTCACGTGACCAAGCAGCTGATACACCTAATCGACGCATTTGCTGCAAAATAGTGTTACCAGACAAGGCTTTCCAGTCCCATACCTTTTCCAGAAAGGCTTCGCGGCCAATATCGTGCCGGTTGACATTTTGTTGTAATAGTTGACGCTCGACAACCATCTGAGTGGCGATTCCAGCATGATCGGTGCCGACTTGCCACAGGGTTTTGTCGCCCTTCATGCGGTGATAGCGGATAAGTACATCCATAATGGCGTGTTGAAAACCATGCCCCATATGCAAGGTACCTGTCACATTTGGGGGGGGTAACATGATGCAATAAGACTGGCCTTGGCCATGGGGTGAAAAATAGCCTTGCTGTTCCCAGTTTTGATAGCAAGCCTGTTCAATTTGTTTCGGATTATAAGTTTTTTCCATAAGGTTCTCTGTATAAATTTAATATTTATCCATTTGATGGGTGTGGAGATCACATCCGGCATTGCGGTACGTGCGAAATCGCTCGCGAGTAGCCGCTCGTTGCGCCTCATCCCCAAAAACGATCTCAATGACACGCTCGCTCTGAGTGTAAAAAGACGGCACGGTATTACTTAAATTCAAAATAATTGGATAAGGGTTTTCGGGGGCATTTTCACCGATACGGATTGGTGCGAAACTGTCAGTTGAGGTGTTGCTTTCCAGCAGATGCGGCACAAAGGCAGCGTCATCAAATGTCCACAGCAAATCATCGAAACGCTCGGTGTCGGCATGATTGGTACAATAAACATAAAGTTTTTGTTTCTGCTTATGGGCTTTTTCAGCTAAGCGACAGGCAAAAATCCAACCCGCTTGCGCATTAGCCTGCGCAAGCACATAAAAATCAACGCGTACTGACATTGATCAAATACTCCACTAACAGCGGTACAGGACGTCCGGTTGCCCCCCCGGCTTTATTCATATCCGAAGGCATAGCAGAGCCTGCGCAGTCAATATGCGCCCATCGATACGCTTTGGTAAAACGAGACAGAAAACAGGCGGCGGTAATGGCGCCAGCCAACTTGCAGGAGTTTGTCATATCGGCATAATGGCTCTTAAGCCCTTCGTTGTATTCTTCAACCAGAGGCATATGCCAGGCTAAATCCTGACTTTTTTGACCAGCAACGATCAGCTCATGCGCCAGTGTATTTTGGTTGCTGAAGATGCCATTGAATAAATAGCCCAGAGACATGACGATGGCTCCCGTCAATGTTGCAATATCAATGACGGTGTGCGGGTTGAAGCGGGCAGCATAGGTCAAGGCATCGCATAAAATAAGGCGTCCCTCGGCATCCGTATTGTTGACCTCAATCGTTTGACCAGACATGCTGGTCAAGATGTCTCCAGGGCGATAGGCGTTTCCGTCCGGCATATTTTCTGCGGTAGGGATTAAACCAATCACGTTAATGGGCAATTTAAGTTCAGCAATACTTTTAATCGTGCCTAGAACGCTGGCAGCCCCTGCCATATCAAATTTCATATCCTCCATCCCAGCGGGAGATTTAAGTGAAATACCGCCAGTATCAAAGGTAATACCTTTACCGACCAGAACAACAGGTGTCTGTTCAGCTGCGGCGCCTTGATAGTGGATTTCAATCAGTTTGGGTGAATGGGCGCTGCCTTGTCCAACAGCAAGCAAACATCCCATCTTGAGCTCTATAAGCTGTTCTTTTTCGAGGACTTGAACACTGACATTAGTCAGTTCATGAGAAAGCTTAATTGCTTGCTCGGCCAAATAAGTCGGCGTACATACGTTACAAGGCATATTGGCTAATAAACGGGCTAAATTGACGCCATTGGCAACTGCTTTGCCTTGTGCAATCGCAATGGGATTATCATGAGTTGCAGCTAATTGCAGGTCAGCAAGCAAGTAAGTTTTGTCTGACTTTTGAGATTTAAATTGATCAAATTTATTATTGGCTATTTCAGCCAATTGCGATAAAAACCGCACGCGTGCAGCTTCATCAGTAGTATCGAGAGCGATTTCTGAGAAGAAACAGGCTGCATTTTTGGCAGGCAATTTAACGAGAGCAGAAAAAGCCGTTTGTGCTGCTTTGACAAAAAGGGCAGGGGTAAGTTTGTCCTGTGCTCCAAAACCGACCAACACCAGCCGTTTGGCTTTGAGATTGGGTAGATGATAGAGTGTTATAATCTGGCTCATCTCACCTGTAAAATCGCCTTGTGCTATTAATTTTTTTATTGCACCATCGGTAGCTTGATCAATGAGTTGTGCTGCAGGGCTGAGCAATCCATTTTCGAAAATGGCAACCATAAGGCATTCAGTTTCAAGAAGAACCGGATTCTGTTTGGTTAATGTAATATTCATTTAAACTCGCTGGGTAAAAGAAAGATCAAAATATACCTTAAATTGCGCCAAAATGAAACTCGGTTTATTTGGACAATGTATTGTCTTTTCTAACCCTTCCTATATAATTCGCGGTAATGGAGATTGTTTTCTCAACACCTCTACCTTAATTTGTTTAGGTATAAAACACGCAAGGACTACATACTATGTTAAAACGTATTACGATTGCATTGGGATTATTGGGTTGTTCTGCACTCGCTTTTGCTGGTGCGCCAGGAAATAGTATGGTAGCGCCGTTACCCACGGGAGTTGATCTCGAGGCACCTGACAGTCTTGGTGCGTGGTCGTTTGGCATTACGGCATTGTATGTTCAGCCCATTGGAGGCGATCTTCAATACGCGCAAATCGTGGATGGTAACGCGATATCCAATAAATCTGTTCAGCCTGGTAATGCCTGGGGTGGCGAAGCCGATATCACGTACCATTTTGCAGGTACTAGCCGTGATGTGAGCTTAGGATATACACACCTTGATTCTGACAGTACGGCTAAATCCGGAATAGGGCATTTGGAAACCATTGATGAGGGATTCTTATTTGGTGGAGAAGAGTTATCGAGTGATCCAGATGTGGCCAAGGGCGAGATGGATCAGGATTATAACTCGGCTGATCTGACTTTTGGCCAGCAATTATTGGTTGGAAATCGGCTTGTTTTGCATCCTTTCATCGGTGTGCGTTATGCGGATATCAGCACCGACAACAAAATAAAATATAGTAGTTCAGTGAACAGTGCTGACACAGGTGTTGGGCGAATTGACTCAGATTTTCAGGGTGCAGGTCCCCGGGCTGGTATTGATGTTCGTGTCTTGAGCGGCTGTGGTCTTTCAGTGGTTGGAACATTTGGTGGTGCTCTGTTGGTTGGTTCTGAGGATGCACATGCCAGCATTACACCTTCTGTTGTAGCCGGTGGTGCGCCAACAGACTGGAAGAATGATGACAGTGTCAATCTGGTACCTGAACTGGATGCTCGTATTGGTCTTGATTATACCCCTCACCAACTTTTTCCCGCTGGCTCGATGGGATTTCAGGTGGGTTATGAGGTTGTTCATTACTTCAATGCTTCAGACATAGATAATCTTGATACTACTTTGGTGAACTCAGTTAATAATCAGAGCAGCTTTAGTTATCAAGGTCCTTATTTTAGATTGCAACTTAATATTGCGTAGGGCTAGGGTCTGTTGATAATTGTCAACAGACCCTATAGTCACTGTCGCGAAATGTGGAAATGACAACAAACTATGTGAAAACGCTCGTCATTGCGAGGAGTTTACGACGAAGCAATCCAGAATGGTCATAAATGCTAATTTCTTGATTTTACGCTCTTTCTACTGGATTGCTTCGTCGTAAACTCCTCGCAATGACGAGCGTTTTCTCACATTTATGGTGATTTTAATTTCGCGACAGCGGCTATATACCCACTTGGAATAAAAAATGAATACACAATATACCGCCGAATCAATAGAAATATTAAGCGGGCTTGACCCTGTCAAACTTCGTCCTGGCATGTATACGGACACCCGCAATCCTAATCACTTAGCTCACGAAGCCATTGATAACAGCGTTGATGAGGCCTTAGCTGGCTATGCTAATCAGATTGATGTTATTCATTACAAAGATGGCTCTTTGGAAATTATCGATAATGGTCGTGGTATGCCAGTAGATATTCACCCAGAAGAAAAAATTTCTGGAGTTGAGTTAATCATGACCAAACTTCATGCCGGAGGCAAATTTTCCAATAAAAATTACCAATTTTCGGGTGGTTTGCACGGCGTTGGCATCTCGGTATTGAACGCTTTGTCAGAAAAGGTCATTGTGACTATTAGACGCAATGGCCAGATTCATCAGATGAGCTTTGCAAATGGTGATAAAACAACCGAACTTGTCGTGACTGGCTCCACCCAAAAGAGAGATACTGGTACGAGTATCCATTTTTGGCCTAATTCTACTTATTTTGATGTTCCTCGTTTTTCACTTTCGCGCCTGAAACACACGTTGCGAGCTAAAGCTGTTTTATGTAAACGGCTGCGGATTACGTTTTATGATGAAGCAAGTAATGAGCGTGAAGAATGGTATTACGAAAATGGTCTTCCTGATTATTTACGCGGGGCAATAGGGGATAATCCAACTTTGCCAGAAGAACCTTTTGTCGGAAATTTTAACGCAGCAACGGAAGGTGCTGAATGGGCTTTGGCCTGGCTGCCGGAAGGTGGTGAATCAATTGCTGAAAGCTATGTGAATCTTATTCCTACGGTTCAGGGTGGAACCCATGTGAATGGATTGAGAACTGGTTTACTTGAAGCCTTGCGGGATTTTTGTGACTTAAGAAATTTATTGCCGCGTGGTTTAAAATTAACACCGGAAGATGTATGGGAGCAATTAAGTTATGTTCTCTCTATCAAGATGCAGGATCCTCAATTTGCTGGACAAACCAAAGAACGCTTATCCTCAAGACAAACCGCCTCTTTTGTGACAGGGGTGGTAAAAGATGCTTTTAGTCTTTGGTTGAATCAACATACCCAATTGGGCGAGGCGCTGGCTGAATTTGTGCTGAATAATGCACGTAAGCGGATGCGCAGCGGTAAGCGCGTTGAGCGAAAAGCGGTGACAGCGGGTCCTGCTTTGCCTGGTAAGCTCGCGGATTGTACTTCGCAAGATCTGTCCCGTACCGAACTTTTTTTAGTTGAGGGAGATTCGGCTGGTGGTTCGGCAAAACAGGCACGCGATAAAGATTTTCAAGCGATTATGCCCTTACGAGGAAAAATTCTGAATACGTGGGAAGTAGAATCACAAGAAGTACTGGCGTCACAGGAAGTTCATGATATTGCAGTGGCATTAGGGGTTGATCCCGGATCAGACAATATTACGGGTTTACGCTATGGTAAAATTTGTATTCTTGCGGATGCTGATTCAGATGGGCTGCACATTGCAACCTTGCTTTGCGCGCTTTTTCTCAGACACTTCAAGCCTTTGGTGCAAGCAGGGCATATATTTGTTGCTATGCCACCGCTATATCGGATTGATCTGGGTAAAGAAGTTTACTATGCGCTTGATGAAGATGAAAAACGGGGAGTTCTGGACAGGATTGCCGCCGAAAACAAAAAAGGCAAACCCAATGTGCAGCGTTTTAAAGGCTTAGGTGAAATGAATCCTCTGCAATTACGTGAAACAACGATGGCACCGGATACCCGCCGCTTGGTTCAGCTTACGATTGATGATAGTGAAGATACCCATGCGCTGATGGATATGCTGCTGGCCAAAAAACGAGCCAATGATCGAAAAAAATGGCTTGAAAGCAAGGGTAACCTGGCAGAGGTTTAGCTTTAATATGCACACACGAATTCATCTCATGCCCTCTTTGCTCGCGAATCAGATTGCAGCGGGTGAAGTTGTTGAACGACCCGCTTCTGTCGTCAAAGAATTGTTGGAAAATTGCCTTGATGCAGGAGCGACTCAAGTTTTTATTGATCTCGAGCGCAGCGGTATCGAATGCATCCGTATTCGTGATAATGGCGCAGGAATTGTTAAAGACGATTTAGGTTTAGCGATTAGTCGCCATGCCAGCAGCAAAGTATTACAAGCAGCAGATTTGCAGGCGATTAATAGCCTAGGGTTTCGAGGAGAAGCGTTAGCCAGCATTGCTGCGGTTGCTAAAGTCAATTTGACGTCAAAAACCCAGGAAGATGAGCACGCCTGGAGCTTAAAATATGATCCTGCTAACGAAAATATGCATATTGAGCCCGCCTCACATCCGCAAGGTACGACAGTTGAAGTTAGTCATCTGTTTTTCAATGTGCCTGTCAGACGCAAATTTTTGCGCAGTGACCGCACTGAATTAGAACACATTGAAACCGTAGTTAAACAAATTGCTTTGAGTCGGCACGATATACAAATCATATTAAAACATCGGCAAAGTACCTTGCTGCATTCACGGCAAGCATCCACAATTGTGCAGACTAGACAACGTATTGGAGCGATTTGCGGCCAGCCGTTTATCGATCATGCATTGGAAATCAATTTTTTTGATAAGGTGATGCGTTTAACTGGATGGCTGGGTTTGGCAGAAGCTTCTCGCAGCCAGAGTGATGGGCAATATTTTTATGTGAATGGCCGGATTGTGCGTGATAAGGTATTAAATCATGCGGTTAAAATGGCTTATCAAGACGTTATTCCTGAAGGCCGTTATCCTTGTTACGTCTTATATCTTGAGTTGCCAGCCGATACAGTAGATGTCAATGTTCATCCCACTAAACATGAAGTCCGTTTTTATGAGTCTCGGCAAGTACATGATTTTATTGTTTTTCATCTTGAGCGGGCTTTGCATCATGGTGTATTGAGTGAAAGTCCTGAAAAAGATCATGAGCACGATTTATCACCGTCAACGTCACAACAAGTCATTAATAATAAAACTCAAAAAATTGCAACTAAGCCACCGGCAAAACCATTTTCCGAACACTTTATCCGTGAACCTTCAGCACGTTATGCACATGAAACAACAGTCGAAGTAGCGCAGACTTCCTCTGTTGCTAAAGCTTCGCCGCTTGTTATCAAACCAATGGATGAAATAAAAACAATCAATTTTAAGTTTCTTGGATTGGTTAAAAAGGCCTTTTTGTTGGTTGAAATTGAAGAAGGATTAGCCATTATCGAATTGGAAAAGGCATTTCAGATGAGTGTTTATGAGCTGCTGATGGCAGCAAAACCAGAACAACCACTGACGGGCCAACCCTTATTATTACCAAGTTTATTGACGCTGGCACCGCAACAAAGCGAATTACTTGAACAAAAAGTCTCTTTTTTGCAACGTTATGGCATTTTATTGACACGTTCGTCTCAAGAGCGATGGTTAATCCGCGAGCTGCCAAATATCTTAAAAAACAGTGATGTCAGTTTGGTGCTTAAGGCATTTGTAGAGAGTAAAACTGAAGCTAGTCATGAGCAGTTTTGTTTACAATTTGCCAAACAAATCACACTCGGTGACGCAGATGTCGCTCACGATAGCAAAGCACAAGAGCAATTAATAAAAACACTGTTGTCAATGAAGGACTGGCAAAATCATGTGTTGAAGCCGGGGCAGGTGATTAAATTGCTTGGTTAGCGATAATCAGGCGATAGCGACGATTTACACTTTACTCTTTGTCATTTTCGTTGTCAGCAAGAAGATTATCGGCCCAAGCTTGCATGTCTTCATGAGAAATGATTCGCCCAGATTTAATATCCGCTAGGGTCTGTTGACAATTGGTTCTTTGAAGCGAAAAAAGAGAGAATCGAGGAAAAATTGATTCTTGTTTGAGGCGAATAGCAAGCTATTTAACGAAAAC
>JABEVJ010000277.1 GCA_013043985.1 Legionellales bacterium
CGCCGAAAAGCTTAAGTTTGCTCTAAAATAGAGCAGCAACTGTTGAAAATAGTAATTTTAAATTTCCATCATACTTGGTGCGGAATGTGAGCTTTAACAGTATGGTTGATTTTTATATTCAATCTTACGTGCCAACTAAGTTTGGCTCAATTAATGCCACACATTATATTGCCATCGTTGTCAATATTCTTCTCATTATGATATTTAGTTATCTCATTGGGCGGCTAAATTTAAAGGCAGAACTTCGCACACTAAGTATGGCAAGAGATGCATTCAAGGGTTTAAACTTGGATGAAAAAGAAGCTGAAGAAATCGATATTCTTGATAAAAAAATGATCGAAATCGCCGCTTCAGACCAAAAAAGCCGAAAGGCATTACTCCACGAATTTGTCGAAATTAAAAAGAAACTTGATACCATGCGTCGTAATTTGGCATTTCTTTCCATCGATGTGGTTGATTCTACGGGTATGAAAGAAAATGAGGATAACATGATCATCGCCAACGATTTTGCAGAATATCGAATTTTTGTGGAAGGAAACCTGAATACATTCCGCTGCATTAAATCAACCTGGACTCCCGATGGCGTCATGAGCTGCTTTGAAACAAAAGAAGATGCTTTTAATGCTGCAAAAGCCATCATGGAAGGATTACCTGAATTTAATCGAACCGTCATAACCATGAAAAGGGCTTTTGTTGTACGTTGCGGCATTAATGCAGGAATATTACTCTTTGATGACCAACTTCCTCTGGAAGAAATCAGCGATCATGTTATCGATATTGCTGGCCATATGCAAAAATATGCTGAACCTAACAGCATTTTTTTAGCCCGAGAACTTGCTGACACATTTGACTCCCCTCAGCTATTTAAACCAGTCGAAAAAATAGTTGATAATTTAGCGGTGAGTAAATGGTCGCAATCGGACTAATATATGGAAAAAAGCACTCAAGCACTTTTTCTTGATACGCTTAAACTGTTTGGCGTAGGCTTGTTTAATGGTCTCATTATCATCATAATCACCCTTCCTCTCGGCTTGCTGGTTCTCCCTGGAACGCTTTCAATCTATGCATCTTATGGGGTAACACTTGCCCTACTTAGTACAACCCTGTCATGCCTTCTTATCTCCATGACCAGTGAACTGAAGAGTGCTGTCAGCCGAACGCAGAATACTTCTGTCGCTGTCTTACTTTTAGCCAATGTCGCAATAGCTGATAAAATTGCTCTCCTTTTTCCACATGACAGCCCCTTGCCTACACTTCTGGTTGGAATTATGCTCTCTGGACTTGTGGTGGGTATTTTTCTCTATTTTTTAGGAAAGTTCAACTTAGGTAATTTATTTCGATATATTCCCTATACCGTGATAGGGGGATTTTTAGCCGGAACAGGTTGGCTCATTCTTAAAGGCTGCTGGCCTATTTTAACCAACATCGCCTTAACTTCAGGCAACTTAACTGTTCTCCTTTCCAAACCCATACTCATACAGTGGATACCTGGACTTTTTGTCGGACTCACGCTCTGTCTGCTAACTCGCTTCTCTCGTAAAATCTACTATCCTTACCTTTTTTTCTTTTGTGTCTTTTTGTTGTTTTATATTACGCTATTTGCAACTCATACCTCTCTGGCAGAAGCACGTTCGATGGGGCTGCTCTTTGGCAACGTATCTCCCGTGAGTTTAATGACCTTATATCATGGCTTTGATTTTTCAGCGGTTCACTGGTCTGTGTTAATGGATCAGTCATTTTATCTGCTCTTATTAGTCTTGCTAACCACGGTTGGCTTATTACTCAATACAAGCAGCGTGGAAGTGCTTACCAAAAAAAATATCGATTTTAATCGTGAGCTAAAAACAAATGGTCTTGCAACCGCCATCTCGAGTGCTTTAGGAGGCGGTTTTGTCGGATACCCCACTCTTTCCCTCTGCATAATGAATCAGCGCATCGCTAAAGAGTCGCGCATTATTGGCATAACAGCTGGTTTTACCTGCCTCGCGATGTTGTTATTTGGTACTTTTGTGCTTAATTCTATGCCGCGCTTTCCTTTTGCAGGTTTTTTAATTGCCTTAGGATTAGAATTTTTAATTTCATGGCTTTATGATATTTGGTTCAAACTAAACGCCTGGGATTGTTCAATTATATTGATCATCTTTGCATTTATTGTTTTTGAAGGTTTTTTAAGTGGATTTATTGTTGGACTTCTTGTCTCCTCAGTCTTTTTTTCTCTAAAATATAGCCAGATAAAAGTCATAAAAAGTGCGCTGACCGCCAAGGTGAGACGAAGCTCCGTGGATAGAGAGGAGTATCTGAAAGAGCTGTTGCACAAGCATGGTGATGCTATTTATATTATTCAATTACAAGGCTATCTTTTTTTTGGAAATACTAATAGTGTGACAACAACAATTATGCAAAGACTCCAGGCTGTAGGTTTGACTCAGATTCGGTATTTAATTCTGGATTTCAAAGAGGTTCCATCAATGGACAGTTCCTCATCACTGTCTCTCTTAAAATTGAGCAATTTTACACAACTATCCAATGTGCAAACCATTTTTACTGGCATCTCAAAAGAAATTACCGAAACATTACCCGTAGAACTGAAAGAAAATAAAAAAACGCGTTTTTTTAATACACTTGATAGGGGCTTAGCTTGGTCTGAAGAAATGTTTTTAAATGAAATTACTTCCATTGGGAAACCAAGCACTACGCTTCAAAATGCGCTGCTCCCCTTTGCACTGCAGTGTAGTGACATTCAAAAACTAGTCGCTTTTTTTGATTCAAACACGCTGCCGGAGGAGTACATTTTTATATCCCAGGGAAGCCCCTCTAGCGACATGTATTTTATTGAAAGTGGTACTGTAGAAATATTTTTAACCAGCCCAATGGGAGTTAAAACTCGTTTAAGAACGCTTAGTGCAGGCGTGATTGTCGGTGAAATAGGCTTATATCTGGATCTTCCACGAACAGCATCCGTGAAGACTAAAACTGTCTGCACCATCTGGCATCTGTCACTTGAAAAACTGAATCAACTTGAAATTGAAGAGCCAGAGCTTGCCAGTATTTTACACCACTATGTCGCCTGCCAAAATATGGTACGCTTAAATTACGCTAATGAATTGGTTTCCGCTTTACAGGATGGCCGATAGCTTGCAGTCATCGCCAGAACTGCTACCCTTATTAAGAGGCTGTCGACAATTACTCTTTTTGTAGCCAAAAAAGTAATTGTCGACAGCCCTTAGATGAAATACACAAAATGAGGTAACATGAATGTTGAGTATTTTTCAGCTGTCAGATTTACATATTTGGCCGGATCCAGATAAAGTACATCTCGGGAGATCGCCTTTAAAACAGCTTGAAGCTGCTATTAATGAAGTGAATAAACGAGTCTGTGAGGATAAGCTTGTTATTCTTACAGGCGACCTGACTAATGCTCCTCATCCTGACGCTTATCGTCTTTTAGCCCAAACACTTGAAAAACTAGAAGCACCTATTTATGTTATCCCAGGAAATCATGATGATAAAAGCATGATGGATGCTTATTTAAATGGAAAAAATATTTTTCACGATACCACCATAAAAAAGAATAAATGGCGTATTACATTGCTTGACTCCAGCCCGCCAGGGAAAATTCCAGCCTCCGGAAAACTCGTTGCAGAAGAGTTAGCTCGATTAGAAAAATTAAGCGCAAATAATGAAGAATATGTTCTTATTTTTTTACATCACCCACCGATTCTATTTGGCTCGACATGGTTTCGGACAGTCTGCCTGGAAAACAGGGATGAATTTAATATCCTTGTTCAACATAACCCACGTATTAAAGCCGTTGTTTTTGGACATGCACATACACAATACAATGCCTATGCCAATAATACTTTGTATATTTGTGCTCCTTCAATCTGGCTGCAATTTGAACACACTGTCAATGATCGAACTGCGTACAGTAACACATTGGGTGGGTATAATTGGTATGAATTGACCAGCGATGGCAACCTTTCTTTTGGAACTCATTACTTTTCAGTCACATATTGATCAGTAAGTTCCTTCCATTTAATTCTATCTTGAGATATGATATCTAGAATGATCGTAAACAAAAAACAGGGAGCAATTATGGATCAAAGAAAGGATAGAGGAAAATTAATTCTCACAACCTGTGCAACGTTTGTGAGTGCGCTGGTTCTCTCAGCTTGCTCCACATCTGGAATGCACCAAGATGGCATGAGTCTTACCAGTGGCCCATATGCCAATCAACCACAGCCAAATCCTACCTACTCTTTCCCTGAAACTCGTTCTGAAAAAGGAAAGTGCTTTATCTTTGATCCCAAACAGGCTGCGTGGGCTGCTTATGATGAGAATGGTCACCTCGTCAAAGATGGTTTTGCCTCTGGAGGACGAGATTACTGTAGTGATATTAACTCACCCTGTCACACCCCCACTGGTGTATATCATGTTTATCAAAAAGAGGGTGCCGATTGTAAATCCAGTATTTTCCCTATCGGCAAAGGTGGCGCACCGATGCCATACTGTATGTTTTTTCATGGCGGATTTGCTGTTCATGGGTCTTATGATGTTGTTCCGGGTCAAAACGTCAGTCATGGCTGTGTTCGAGTTTCGCCAGCTGATGCAGAATGGCTTAGTCAAAATTTTATGAATGTTGGAACCACTGTGGTGGTTGAGCATTACTAGACTGCCGCTGTCGTGTAATGAGTTCAAAAGATGTGTAGCCCTCAATCCACCTGCAAGATGAGTAATTATTTCATCATTCGATAAATTTTAACGAACGCTGGATTTGCAGGCGGACTGAGGTGTAATCAAGCCTTACCCCTCAGTAAGTCTGCAAATACAAGCGTTTGCTCAAGTTTATTTTATCCGTAAAGAACGATGAAATAATCATTAGGGTCTGTTGACAATTGGTTCTTTGAAGCGAAAAAAGAGAGAATCGAGGAAAAATTGGTTCTTGTTTGAGGCGAATCGCAAGCTATTTAACGAAAACAAGAACCAATTTTTACCGATTACACTCTTTTTGCAGCCAAAGAACCAATTGTCAACAGACCCTATAGTTTGCAGACTTA
>JABEVJ010000278.1 GCA_013043985.1 Legionellales bacterium
CAGTGACACCAAATCGCTGCATCAAGGATGTTAAACGATCTGAAGCAAAAATTCGTAATAAATTATCCTCAAGACAGAGATAGAAACGGCTGCTGCCAGGATCACCCTGACGCCCCGATCGGCCACGCAACTGATTATCAATACGGCGTGACTCATGCCGTTCGGTTCCCAACACATGCAAACCACCTGCTGCGACGACTTGATCATGACGTACCTGCCAAGCTGTTTTTAGCTCGGCAACTGCCTCCGGCGTGGCATCCGGGTGACCAGACAACTCAACACTCCAATTACCGCCAAGTACAATATCCGTACCCCGGCCAGCCATATTGGTTGCAATCGTAACTGCACCTGGCCGTCCGGCCTGGGCAATGATGTGCGCCTCACGCTCATGTTGTTTCGCATTCAAAACTTCATGAAAAATTCCCTCTTTGTTCAATAAGCCAGAAACAAGTTCGGATGTCTCAATCGAAGTAGTACCTACCAGAACGGGTTGGCTGCGTGATTGACATTCTTTTATTTCAGCAATGATCGCGTTAAATTTTGCTGCTGTATTCATATAAACTTTATCAGTCGCATCAGTACGTTTTACGAGTCGATTGGGTGGAATAACCACAACTTCCAAACCATAAATTTGATGAAATTCATACGCTTCTGTATCGGCAGTACCTGTCATACCCGCCAATTTTTGATATAACCGAAAATAGTTTTGAAAGGTAATCGAGGCAAGTGTTTGATTTTCGGTTTGAATATTCGCGCCTTCTTTGGCTTCAACAGCTTGATGCAAACCATCTGACCAGCGACGCCCCTGCATTAATCGTCCGGTATGTTCATCGACAATAATCACCTCATTGTCTTTAACAATGTAATCGACATCTCGATGATAGAGCGAGTGAGCACGCAAAGCAGCTGAAAGGTAGTGCATAATGCTCACATTTGCCGCATCATATAAACTTCCCCCTTTTGTCAGCAACCCCGCTTCCTGCAGCAATTCCTCCAACCTCTCATGCCCTTCTTCGGTTAGAAAGGCCTGCTTGGTTTTTTCATCAACCGTATAATCACCTACTCCATTTTCCTCTGCCTGCCTTGTCAGTTTTGGAACAATCAGATTTATTTGACGATACAGTTCCGAACTATCATCCGCTTGTCCTGAAATAATTAAAGGTGTGCGTGCTTCATCAATTAAAATAGAATCCACCTCATCGACAATCGCATAAAACTGGCCTCGTTGTACCTTATCCGCTAAGGTAAACGCCATATTATCGCGCAAATAATCAAAACCAAATTCATTATTGGTGCCGTAGGTAATATCGGCTTTATAGGCGGTCTTTTTTTCCTCAGGAGATAAACCTGGAATATTAACCCCTACGATCAGACCAAGGAACTCATAGATTGGAGACATCCATTCAGCATCCCGACGAGCCAAATAATCATTTACCGTGATAATATGAACCCCTTTACCAGCGAGAGCATTGAGGTAGGCTGGCAAAGTAGCAACCAGTGTTTTACCTTCACCCGTCAACATTTCGGCAATATTGCTTTCATGTAATACCATACCCCCGATGAGCTGTACATCAAAATGGCGCATTCCCATCACACGAGACGAAACCTCTCGCACCGTAGCAAATGCCTCAGGCAATAAATCATCCAGCGATTGTCCACCAGCGAGACGTTGTTTAAACTCATCGGTTTTTGCGCGTAATTGCTCATCGGTGAGTGCGAGGAAAGTAGGCTCCATCAAATTGATTTTACTGACTATTTTTTTCAATCGATTGATAACGCGTTCATTACGACTGCCTAATAATTTTCTAACTAACTTTGCAATTGCCATGTTATTAACAAATTTCCTATTTTTAATGATACACTTCGGGTTCAACCCAGCAATGATACCCTGAATAAGCATGAAAACCAAAAAAACCTTAGACTATTTGCAATCGCATGAAAATAATGCACTAAGTGTGCTCATTAATAAAGTAGGAAAAATTGCAGAGCTGGACAAAGCCGTTAAAAACAACCTCAGTTCACCACTCTGTGATCACTGTCGAGTTGCGAACCTAAGGCAAGGCCGGCTCATTTTACAGGCAGATAGTCCGGTATGGGGAAGCAAGCTGCGTTTTGAATCGAGTAGCTTACTGAGTAAACTGAGACAGGAACCTCTCTTTGCTGGTCTGGTCGGGATTGATTTTTTTGTAGCACCTTTCTCTCCCTCTTTTAATGCTTCGGTTGCGCGCCCCAAAATTGAACCACACATCAACCCCCTCTCGGCTAAAAATCGGCAACTTCTGCGTGAAACTGCCGATAAAATAACCGATCCAAAATTACAGGCGGTCTTGCGAGCTATTGCAGCACGGAAAACGCAGTAGGTCTGAATCAAACAATGAGGTTACTTGCATTTACTGCAGGAACATCTTTACCCTCACGGGCAGCTTGATATATATCGCCGTCAAAATGAGGGCCTTTATAGAGATAGTTTTTTGTCGCTGCTTTCATCGTACCATCCCGCTCGCGAGGGTAAAGCGTCACTTGGTCATGGAACTTCAAGGGTGCTCTAGCCATAAATGTTTCTAAATCATACGAGGTACTGGAAATTTTAATATCTTCCTGGTGATGTATCCCACGAATAGGCTCAAATAAGCTGGAAAATAATATTTTTTCCATATACTCTATTTTTGTCTCTAGTTGGTATTCAGGCCATACTTGGGATAACTCATTCTTTTTATCCAGTAAACTAGAGTTAATTGCATCAAACGCGAGTGTCATTTTGTTGATGACGTAACGAATAAGCGCATTATAATCAGCATTATTAAGCTGCTCTAACACCGGTTTTATTATTAACTCTACCCGGTTAAGCACATTATCTACTGCCTGGTTGCAGGCTTGATCACCAAACTCTTCATAAAAAATTTCATATTGCTGAGCAAACTGTGTTTTTTCCCAATAATTGAAAGCACTTTTTATACCATCTCCAATAAATAAAACGCCTTTAATGGGTGCGAAAATCGCGCCCGCAACTGTTTTAAGCCCATCAATCGCAAGATGAGCACCAGTTGAGGTAAGCGATATTTTTTCTTTCGGCGTCACGCGGATGATTCGAGAAAAGATAAAACCTCTTACTGCCTTTTTGATAATAGGTTTATCTTGCGCAAATCGCTCGTACCTTTCTTGATTGGAACGTTTATCATTGACCCAATTTCCCACTGTTTGAGTAAGGGAACTAAAAAAACCAGGTTCTTTTTTGGCAGGTTTAGCAAAAGCGCACTCTGGTTGCTCTATAAAAGGATGCGGAATTGAAATTGCAGCAGTTGCTTTGGAAATGGCTGTGAATAAGTATTTATCGAGATCAGTAGCCTCGGGAAAGCAGGTATTTAAAAAAGTAAAATAATCTGGCATGTTAACCTGCTGCAGAAAATTTTCATCTCTTTGTTTAAGGAAAGAATGCTCATTATATTGAAATTCAGTTGTCCATTTATGCCTCAGCATTTTTAAAAACTGTTTCTTATTGTTCTTATCTAGGTTTTGAATATTTTGTAGGAGAGATAAAGACGCCTTCTGATCATAACCAGAAAGAAGCTCATTCAATAGCTCATAAACACTGTACTTTTTAGCTATATAAATAGGTTCTCGCGATACAAAGAGAAAACCCTCTGTTTGCGTGATAATATAACCTTCATCGAGCCGAGTACTGCGTTTAAGCGGAGGAAATGTTGGCAGTTGACCCGTTTCAATTTGCTCACTCGGGCAATAAGTTTCATTAACGTGTTTATAAACACGAGCATGTTCTTTATCACTCTTGGAAAGAGGTAAGTAAGCATTTAAAAAAATCTGGAAATTTTCACATTCCATCAATTTTAAAAAAGTATTATCGCCAGGCGAAGAAACGAGCTTAGGCTCTATATTAGAAATAAACTTAGCGTCGTTGTTGGTAAGATCGCTATAATGCCAAATTTTATATGACTCACAAAATGTATGAATCAGCCTAATCCTTTCTTGCTCAAAACTATCGACACTGCTTGGCGTTGAATGAATGTATTGATAAAAATAATTTTTAAGGGATTCGATAGTTGGAATTTCGTTAAAGCTAAAAACATCTTGTACTGCTCGTGCTAAATAATAAGTAAAAGACCCAAATTTTGGCGCGACGTTAATATCTATTCCATTCTCAACAATCGATATTTCTTCTTGCTCTATTTCATCTTCGGATGGCTGTTTCGCGCTAATTTCTTCAATTGTTGGAGAAATTATGGTTATTGTTAGTGTCATTTCTGTTACTAAGTCGGTGAAACTACTTGCCGTATGCAAGATGTCACTATAGTTGAATTTTTTTACGAATTCATTAAAGAAGAAGTCAGCATATTTTACATAGCCACTTTGTTGAAGAAATTGTCTATCTTCTTGCACACGTAGCCATTTGTTGTCGCTATTTCTAATGGTTTTTATATTTTCTTTATTATTTAATAGGATAAAAAACCTTTTTCTATCTTCATCATTTAAAGAGAGAAGTAAGTCAAGATTCTCTGTGATGGATTCTTTGAGGCTGATGGAAAATTCTTTATCAAGAATATGAATCAGGAGATGATAAAAGGAAGAGAAAGTTGAGTTAGGCATGAATAATGACCCCAAAAAAATTGAACCAATAAAGTGAGTTATAAGAATATACTCTTAACATTAAGCAAATATTGTGTACATAATTTGAATGTTTTTTTCGACCTGGTCAATATATACCCGAAGCGTTTCATAGGGCGGAAAAGAGCAAGTCATAAACCCCTAAATATGAAACGCTTCGGGTATAGGTATATTCTTTTAAAATCGCTTCTGCTCCCACCCTGCATTATTGTGATTAATCTCTTTTCGAACCATTTCTGAAGCATCAGACGCTTGATAGCTCAGTTGAAAGTGTCGGTAAGCATTGTTGATAAAAGCACCTAGATCATCTGCTAAAGTATCTCTATTAATGCTAATTAACCCTAAATTATTTTCCATGGCATATTGGTCGAACTCGCTCGAGTGATCATTACAATCTCGTTTCACGATATAAATAAGATGGTCTTGCGATAATTTATGGCTTTTTACATGCTGGTGCGCTTTTTCCAAGTCATTAATAGAGTCCGCAAAAATTAATATAATGGAAGCCTTTTTTAATTTATATTTGGTTGCCAAGTCTCTAAAAGAAAAAATATCCGATAATCGAAATTTTGTTTTATCTTCCGTTATTATTCTGCAATCCACACCAATTGTACGTTTTTCATATCCAAAATTGTTTTCCAGGGAAGAATACACAAATTCAGAGGCTGTTAAATCATTACTTTTGAGATTACCTAAAACTGCAACATCAACCACAGATTCAAGAGCATTATTTTTCACATAAGGGTTTGATAGCTTTACAGTGGGCTGAAAAAAGCTGCCCCCAGACTTTGGCGTAGTTGTCACAGGATGTCTGATATAGCCTTTTGACTGTAGAGCTTCTGATGCTGTTGCAATTGCTTTTCTCTCTAATTTACCAGCGTGATTAAGCTGCTCGACTTCTGCTTCATATAAATTATTAGCTTTAATATATGCATATGCATTTAGTAAAAATTCATCAGCACCACGTCCACTAATAATATCTGGCGCTTTATCAGGATGGAAAAGAGTACAGCTTATCTCACAATTGGGATCGAGGGCGTTTTTTGATTGCAGAAAATCAACAACTTTCAAATGGTGGAAAAGATGCGGCTTATAATGTCCAGATTTATTGGTTAAGGCAGACACTAAATGCGTTTTGGGATCCACTTTCATCATACCTGCCGTAATGACAGGCTCGCCACCATTAAAAGTAGAGTGATGAACTTGACCATCAACATGCTCACCAGCTAGTAACCATTTCTCATTATCATTTTTAAAAGGGGATTCAATTAAAACAAAGGCAGCTAGCTCATCTTCCATACTAATGGAATCAAAAGGGATGTTTTTGTAATTATTTAGCTTAAATAACTCACCATGGTCATTAAAATAAATCCGATATTTCGCTTTATCAACAACATCGACTGCATAAGTTACCGTTAAGAAGCTTTCTTTATCGTTCTCTATCCAATAACCATCCTGTGTTTCTAACCATAAATAGTAATCTAGGAAGGGTTCATCACGTTCTTTATTTTTTTCAATTTCATGTTGCCAACTGTGATAAGCACCCCATGATGGCGTGAAGGCTGTACCAGGCCGATGATAGGGGTCCAGTAATTCTGAGGCGTATTCTACATCAATGTTCAGTAAGCTAGAATGGCTTTCAGATCCTAGATAGCTGCGTTGATATGTTTCTCTGAATTGACTAATTCCCTCTGGATATATTTCATAAAATTGCTTTAGCTTTAGAAGATATTCGCGTTTATTGTCCGCACTTGATTTAATTGATTGGAAGTAAGTCATCACTTTGATGAGCGCAACATTTTTTGCAATATTACCCAGTGTTATCACAAGTTCTTGAATTTTTCTCGAGATTTCACTTAGCAGATTAGCCCTTGCCTCTAGGGTATTAATCTCATTTTTTGCAACCATATGATACTGATCTATCAATGTAAACAAGACAAAATATTGTGGTTGGAGCTCATTATCAACAATAATATCCGATAATTCTGGCTCATTCTGAAATGTTAACCATTTATCCATTATCTTATTTAAACTTGGAATATCAGACCACATAGTAAACCTCGCTAATTTCTTCGAATATTGATAGTAAGTTTATTGTATAATTAAAATATTACGGAAATATTAATAAACAAGGCGCGTTTTTGCCTCGAACGAAAGATAATATTTCCTTTATAAATTGTTAGTATCTTTTAAAGCAATACTACCAGAGCAACTACTATGTATACCGACGAATTTATTAAAAATATAAATGCTCATTCATATAATTTTATTAAGAAAATTTCAGTTATTTCAAATGAAGTTCCATCGTTAAATAACACAGTTATTGAATATAAAAATATCTATAGTCACCGCGTTTGAGATCGCGACTTTCTAAAATATTTTTGTGCGCTCGATGTCATTCCGTACGAAAGTCGCGATCTCAATCGCGGAGACTATATAAGCTGAGGTATCGACACATAATTTGTAGCTGTCACGTAATGTGGAAATGATAGTAAATATGGAAAAACGCTCGTCATTGCGAG
>JABEVJ010000279.1 GCA_013043985.1 Legionellales bacterium
AACTGCACAATATGAATAACTATTGCTGGTTTTAATCGTTTCTTCTGACGCAAAATAGCTGCGTTATAAATTCCGAAAACTCATGTGTGTTGAGTATAAGGCTAAAACTCTTTATTATTTAACCACGGATAGATGGAGGAAAAATCCTTTTCACTTAACCCGCAATTACAGAGTAATCGGTAAATACTCATTGCTTCTGAGCCTAATAAAGTACTCGCACCGCTGGTGATAGCCGCTTGCTGGGCAAGATTTAAATCTTTCAACATCATTTTTGCAGTAAACCCAGGTTCATAATGATTATTGGCTGGTGTGTTTGGTACTAGCCCCGGAACAGGGGAGTAATTCGTGGCAGACCAACACTGCCCTGAAGAGGCAGCAACGATATCATGAAATATTTTTGCATCTAGCCCAAGTTTGTCTGCTAAATGGAAAGCTTCGGATGTTCCTATCATTGAAATCCCTAGCAGCATATTATTGCAAATTTTAGCAGCTTGTCCGTTTCCACCGGAACCAGCATAAAAAATATTTTTTCCCATATGTGCAAAAATGGGTTTTGCTCGTTCAAAATGCTCGGTTTCGCCACCAACCATAAAAGTTAATGTGCCCAATGCTGCGCCTTTAGTGCCACCTGAAACAGGTGCATCAAGCAGTGCAAGCTGCTTCGTTTGTGCTATTTCATGCAAGCGACGACAAGAAAGTATATCAATTGTCGAACAATCAATTAGGAGTGCGTTGGATTTTGCTAAAGCAAAAACGCCAGTTTCTCCTTCGTAGACAGCCATGACATGTTTGCTTTCCGGTAGCATGGTGATGATGATATCGGACTCACTGATTGCATCCGCTATCGAGTTTGCAATTCGTGCACCCGCGGATTTCTGTGGCTGCATATCAGCGGCGATATCAAATACCGAGAGTGGATATCCTGCTTTGAGTAAATTAAGCGCCATGGGTGAGCCCATGTGGCCTAGTCCGATAAATCCAACATGAGTCATTAATAGGCTCTCACAATATTTTCAATTTCATCAAGCAGAACAACAGGATGTTCAATATCAGACATAAATAGACCTTCATACTTTGGGCCTCGATTGGGTACTGCAAAATGAATGGTGCCCATCCCATAAAGTCGTTGTATCAAATTGCGGCGCACGGTGACATCGGTAATATGCTTATAATATAAGACTTTATGATGAGCCGTCCAAAACCCTTCATAATATTCGAGACGATCAGGGTAAAACTCATAATAGCTCTCGTCCATCGTGCGACGATAAGCAATATAAACGACGATAGGTACAAGCACGAAAAAAAATACAGCAAAAAACACAAAAGGTCGAGCAGGGTGATCAAGCGTGTTCGTAAAAAAGTGATACATGAGGACAATAAATCCAAAAATCAGTGAACCAATAAATGTTAAATTAATTTGAAGTGGAATATAGCGGGCTAAAATAACCCAAGTGACCATTCGGGGTTTTACTGTCAGTATTGGTTTATCGTGATGTTTGTGCAAGTGCGCTGTGTGTTCGACATGTTTAGTTTCCCTGACAGGCTCGGTTTCTTCAGCTTCTGTGGTTGACGCATTTTCCATGGGTTCAAATGTTGTGGTGGATTCAAACTCATCAGCATAGTCAGATTCCCCTGTTTCAAGGGCATACTCCAACTTTGTATTCTCTTCGATTTTTGCCCCGCATTGGCTGCAAAAACGCGCGGCATCAGGAATCGCTTCGCCACATTGGAAACAATACATAACTTTAACTCCTTTTTATTAGCAAGGGGTGATATGTTCAACCATCAACTGAACACTTCGTCTACCATTAAACTCGTTAATATCGAGTTTGTAAACAAGATTGACTTGCTCACAACGATGATTTGGCCAATCGTTTAAATCAACATTAAAGGCGATTGCATCAAAGGTTTTTTGCCCTGATTGCCAGCATACCTTCATCTTGAGATGTCGTCCACCCACAATACGTTGTTCCAGTAATAAAAAAACACCTTCAAATAGAGGTTCTGGAAAAGCTTGACCCCAAGGCTCAGCGTCGCGCAATATCTGAGCTAAGTCAAGCGTAGCTTCTGCTTCGCTAAGCTCGCCGTCTGAATAAATGATTCGCTGTAGACTGTTTGGTGTCAAGTGTTGTGTGACCTCTTCAGCAAAAGCTTCACTAAAGCGAGTTAAATGATTCTTAGGCAGTTGAAGACCAGCGGCCATTGCATGTCCGCCAAATTTGGTAATCAGGCCTGGCTGCTTGGCGTCGATAGCTTGAAAAATATCGCGGATATGAAGCCCCGCGATCGAGCGTGCGGATCCTTTTAATTCATGTTCATTTGCCAAGGCAAAAGCAACAACAGGTCGATGCAACTTATCTTTAATCCGGGAAGCTAAAATGCCAATAACGCCCTGGTGCCAATGTTGATTAAACAAACAAATGCCTGATGGACATGATTCGATCTGGTGCCAGGACAATTGTTTCAATTGTTCGTTGGCCTGCTCTTGCATATCGGTTTCAATGGTGCGGCGTTCATCATTAAGTTCATTTAATTGAGTTGCAATTTGCAATGCGGTATCAAAATTCTCTGCAAGTAAACCAGCAATACCAACAGACATATCATTTAAACGTCCGGCTGCGTTTAATCGTGGAGCCACGGCAAAGGCCAAATCAGCCGCAGTGATGCGTTCTTCATTTCGTCCAGCAACACTTAATAAGGCTTTTATTCCAAAGCGTGCCCGCCCTGAGCGAATGCGCTGCAGCCCTAAATGTACTAAAATCCGATTGTTTCGATCGAGAGGAACGACATCTGCAACTGTTCCTAAAGCGACCAGATCTAAAAACTGGATCATATTGGGTTCTTGAATTGACTGGCTGACAAACCAGTTTTTTTCACGCAAATAAGCGCGAAAAGCAAGCATCACGTAAAAAATGACGCCGACACCAGCCAGATTTTTACTTTGAAAAGCATCACCCGATAAATTGGGATTAACAATCGCATCCGCCGCGGGCAATGTGGAACCAGGTAAATGATGGTCGGTAACAATGACTTTTATTCCAGCTTTTTTGGCAGCCTCAACTCCAGAAAAGCAGGTAATGCCATTATCAACAGTGATTAATAATTCTGGTTTAAATTTTTTAGCAACTTCAACCAGCTCAGGGGTAAGGCCATAGCCATATTCAAAGCGGTTCGGAACGAGATAATGGATGTTTTTTATTCCCATTGTTTTCAGTGCAAGAACGGCGAGTGCGCTGCTTGTTGCGCCATCCGCGTCGAAATCACCAACGACAACAATGCATTGCTGAGCAGAAAGAGCGTCATAAAGACAACTCATAGCCTCGTTTAAACCCGATAAAGTTGTATAAGGTAAAAGATGTTCTGCTCGTTTATCTAATTCTGCGGCATCATATACCCCCCGAGCAAGATAAATACGATTCAAAATCGGGTGCAGGTTTTGTGTCAACTGATGTGTTTGCCGAATTTTACGTTTTACTATTTCAGGAGTCATCGCCACCAGCGCCACAGTTTTTTTCTATTTAAGTGATACATTTGCCCTTCCTCCAGAATATCCAGTTCCTGAATTTTTTTTTGTTTTAGTCCATTCCAGAGCGGCTTTGCCCAGTTCTCTTCAAGCTCAGCGGATGAGATTGATTCTGGCAGAAATACCAGATATTTTTCATCAGGAAACTCCATCGGTGTAATTTTATCACAATGTTGTGGAACATTGTCTTGCGGGGTATCCGACAAGTAACAGATGCCCTTGATCTGATCTTCGTTCGTAAATATTTGTGTCCAATCACTTGAGTTGAGTGAGCACTGCGGGCCTGCGCCCCAAAACCAAAGAGCATCTACTGTTGGCAGTTGACGTTTGCGGCGTGCCTCATTTACTGGATGGGTGTAAAGCAACATTTGTAATTCAGTAAAAAGGCGGCGCCAATGAATTTGATTAGCTCCGACGGGGAGTTTTTCTGCAATGTCAGAGCCAAGCACCTCTTGTAACGGGGTGGTAGTCATCCCAGTTGCTTGCGGTAAATTCAACAGCCATTGATTGGATTGAGGAGCAAATAAAACGCAATCATCACTAAAGAGAAATTGATTGATATCCAATAGAAGTTCCGTTATTTCATCGTCGGTCAGTGAGACGACATCAGTCAAAAAAGCATGATTTTGATCGGTTGTGAGACTGACCGGATCGGCGTGCATCCAGAAACAAGTTTCACCCGCTACTTCCCAGGCAGCCGCGTGTAAAGGTGCCGCAGCCGGGAATGTTAGATCGGGTAAGTCGAGAAGATGGGCATAAGCCTGTATCTGACTAGGCCATTTGCTTGTTTTATCGGCTCGGGCAAGCAATTTTTTGAGCGTTTTACTCTCTGGCTTAGTGGAATTTAAACAAAGTGTTACTTGCATAGTTGGCTTTTTTTGAGTAGGAAAAACGGCATTGTACCATTAAACTCAGGTAAAGATATTAAATGTGAAATGTATACTCAACACCCATGTGTGTTGAGTATATATCGCACTTCAAGATGCGAAGTTTAGCGCCCATCTTAGATTATCTGCTTGTTATACCCTAAGTTAGGGTGTAACATAGAGATAATCTTAAATAGGGTGCAGGATGAGAATGATGACACAAGATATTTTTTTTACCACAAAAGTGGCGAGTGGTAAGACTTTTTGCAATCTTATCCAAGAACGAGAGCGTTTGTTGAATAATATTAGTAAAGGCCAGCATACAGTGGTAGTAGCACCTCGGCGCTACGGTAAAACCAGTTTAGTTTGTTATGTCCTCGAAGAATCAGAAGTACTGTACGGTAAGATTGACCTTTTTTGTGCGGTATATGAAAAGGACATTTGCGATAAAATTAGTCGGGCAGTATCTAAAGTCGTCAACCGTATTTTACCTTTTTCGCAAAAGGCTATTAAACTCATTGAGCAATATTTTAAGAATACCTCTATCGGAATCAAAGCAGGGCAGTTTGAATTAAAAATAGAAGCTGCAAGAGCGTCTTTTGATCCAAGTCAGCAGATCCAGGATTTATTAGAAGGGTTAGAAGGTCTGGCCGAAAAAAATAATCAAAAAATAGTATTATTTTTTGATGAATTTCAAGATTTGTTAAAGGCGGATGATTCACTTAAGTTGCAGGCTGCGATTCGGGCGGTTGCACAAGTATCCCGTCACGTAGTTTATATTTTTTCGGGCAGTTCACGAGTCATGTTAAAGAAAATTTTTGAAAACAGGAACCAGCCTTTGTATATGCTGTGTAATAAAATCATCTTAGAAAGAATCTCGGTAGAAGCGCTTAGTCAACATATCCAAGCAGCTGCTGAGGCACGTTGGAGAAAGTCGCTAAACACAGAGCAGATCACAGAAATCTTAGCTTTGACAGAGACACATCCTTATTATACTAATATGTTGTGCGATAAAGTCTTTGATCATAAAAAACTACCAGTAATAGCAGATATTAATCGGTGCTGGGATGAGTGTTTATTGGAGCAGTATGACAAAATTATTGCTGATTTATTTCCTCTTAATACCAATAGACTTAAAGTTTTAACCCAGATGGCCTTATTTGGACCCATCGCAGAACCCAATAGCAAAGCCTTTTTAGATTGCACAGGTTTAGCATTAGGCAGTCTACAAAAGGCAATTGATTATTTAATGGACTATGACTATCTCTATAAATCAACAGAGGGTTATACCTTAGTTGATCCCTTAATGAAAAAGTTTATTATCCTAAAAACGGCAGTTGACTCGTAGCGAGAGGCATTAATGCGTTGAATTTCAAGGTTTTTGTCTTCATTTTTTGGCGAAACCGTATCACCCATTTGCGCCGTTCAGATCTTCAAAAAAGCTCGATGGACAATGAGTACACCTGCGCTTTTTTGAAGATCCGAACGACGCAAGCTAATATTCAGCTTTGCGCCAGAATAGGAAGATATTTTGGGCGCGATCCTAACCAAGTTTTCGACTCCCAAGCGGCATCAAAGGTAAGCCTAGACAAAAACAGCATGACAGATTATAATTCGCCCCAATTAGGGTCTGTTGACAATTGGTTCTTTGAAGCGAAAAAAGAGAGAATCGAGGAAAAATTGGTTCTTGTTTGAGGCGAATAGCAAGCTATTTAACGA
>JABEVJ010000280.1 GCA_013043985.1 Legionellales bacterium
AACTGCACAATATGAATAACTATTGCTGGTTTTAATCGTTTCTTCTGACGCAAAATACCTGCGTTATAAATTCCGAAAACTCATGTGTGTTGAGTATATATACTTTGCGTATACTCTTCCAACAAAAATTCTTGGACCGAAAAACGCCTTTTTTTCAACGCCTTAACTCGTTTATAACTACCGTTACTCTCTAACGCCCAACTTTGACAATTGTCTTTGAAGGAGTAGGTTAGGCACTCCAGCTTAATACGCTTTGCCAATGTTTTGTCTAAAATGGGGAAACAAATTTCAAATCGATGGTATAGGTTGCGCTCCATCAAATCGGCACTGCTACAGAAAACCTCCTCATCACCATCGTTATAAAAATAATAAACACGCGAATGCTCCAAAAAACGCCCCATAATAGAACGTACCTTAATATTATCGGACAACCCGGGAACGCCAGGCTTCAAGGCACACATTCCTCGTACCAGCAAATCAATTTTTACCCCCGCCTGTGAAGCTTCATAGAGCAGCTCAACAAGTGTGGCATCTGTAAATGCATTGATTTTAAACATAATATGCGCTTTTTTGCCTTTTTTGGCGTGATGAATTTCCCGATTGATCATTTTCTTAAAATTGTTGACCAAGGTAAAAGGAGCATGCCATATGCGCCGTGTTTCCATCACCTTACCCATGCCTGTCATCTCTTGAAAAAGTAATTGCACATCGTGTCCAATATCTGCATTAGCTGTGAACAAACTGATATCGGTGTATTCTTTTGCTGTTCTCGCATGATAATTACCCGTACCAAGATGCACGTAACGACATAACTCGGCGCCCTCTCGACGCACAACGAGCAACATTTTAGCGTGTGTTTTATAGCCAACAATGCCATAAACAACGATCGCACCGGCTTCTTGCAAACGCGTTGCCAACTCAATATTCTGTTCTTCGTCAAATCTGGCTCGTAACTCAATAACAGTCGTCACCTCAATCCCTGCCCGAGCCGCCTCTACTAACGCTCCCACAATGGCAGAATCAACATTGGTACGATATAACGTTTGTTTTATTGCAACAACATAGGGATCATAGGTTGATTGGCGCACCAAATCGATAACAGGTTCAAACGATTGATAAGGATGATGTAAAAGCAGATCATGATCTTTAAGTGTGTTAAAAATATCTTCCCTTCTTTTTAATTTAGCGGGAATTTGAGGGGAAAATGGTTTAAACAATAAATCTGGTCTTTTCACATCAGCTAAAACAGCCGATAATCTGCCAAAATTGACCTGTCCATCAATTCTAAATAAATCCTTTTGCGTAAGGTCATGCTGCCTCAACAAATAATCTGCCAACTCATCAGGGCAATCATGTTCAACATCAAGTCGTATGGCTAAACCAAAACGACGCTCAATCAAACTCGCCTTGAGAGCCAGCGGAAGATCATTTACTTCTCGTTGATCCAGCAATAAATCACTGTTTCGAATTATTCTGAATTGATAACATCCATCTACTTTCATACCTAAAAATAAATCAGTTACATGCGCTTTAATCATTGAGGTTAGAAGAAAAAAAGCATGTTCATTTGCTTTTTTTAATTCAGCCGGCACTGGAATGATACGAGGAATGATGCGTGGAGCATGGACAATCGCTAAACGGCTATCGCGGCCAAAAGCATCTTTTCCCGATAAGCTGACAATGAAATTAAGATTTTTATTCACCAATCGAGGAAACGGATGGGCAACATCAAGTGCTATCGGACTGATTACGGGTAAAATTTCACGCTCAAAATATTCAGCAATCCAGCGGCGTTGCGCATCATTCCAATCGTGCTGCTTTAAAAAACAAATACCTTGAGCCGCGAGCTCGGGATAAATAACGGTATTGTAAGTCTGAAAAATTTCTTTAACTAACTGATGGCTGCGTTCATTGATTTGAGCCAAAATATCTTTAGGTTGATAGCCATTTACCTGATTTTCTTTGAGTGCCTCCAACAGAGCAATCTGTTTTAAGTTAGCGACTCTGATTTCAAAAAACTCATCTAAGTTATTGTTGGTAATAAATAAATAACGCAGACGCTCTAACAGCGGTGTTGTGGATTCTTGAGCCAACTCCAATACCCGATAATTGAACTCAAGCTGACTGAGCTCGCGCTCAAAGACAGGTACTTTGTTGTTTTTCCGTTTTTTAGCTTTGTCCATAGCGTTTCTTATTCCATATGTGCAAGAATCCCATCCAGCTCATCAAGACTATTGTAATATATCAATAACTTGCCCTTGCCACGAGGACTATGCTTCATCTCGATTTTAGCCCCCAGTTTTTCTGATAAAGATTGAACTAAATGCCGAATATCTGGATCAGTTGTTTTTACTGCTTTTTTTACTACGCCATTTTGGAATTTTTTAACCAGTGTTTCTGTTTCTCGTACTGATAAGTTTTTCTCTACTACTATCTGGGCTGCCTGCGTTTGCTGTTTTCCTGATAAAGCCAACAACACTTTTGCATGTCCAAACTCAATATCTCCGGTACTTAGCAGGGTTTTCACTTCGCTATTCAGATTCATCAAACGTAATAAGTTTGTTACTGATGCTCGCGACTTACTAAGTGTCTCAGCTACTTCATGATGAGTCAGCTCACATTCTTCAACCAAACGGTGAATCGCACTGGCTTCTTCCATCGGATTTAAATCTTCGCGCTGCATATTTTCAATGAGTGCAAGAGCCATGGCAATTCGATCGCTCACCTCTTTAATCAATACAGGAATTTCAGTTAAACCCGCAATTTGTGCTGCTCGCCACCGTCTTTCACCTGCAATAATCTCATAGCGTCCTGTGCTGACAGCTCTCACTACGATCGGCTGTAATACCCCCTGTGTCTTGATAGAGCTTGCCAGTTCTTCCAAAGCATTCGGATCCATTTCCTTTCTTGGCTGAAAACGTCCACTCTCCAGGCTGGTTACGGGAAGCAGGTGCAATTGAGATCGTCCGTCTGCAACCACTTCCGGTGGCGTCAGAACAGCGGTAGGATGGACGCTCAGTAATGATTCTAAATTACGGCCTAACCCCCGACGCTTTATTGTCATTTTTCAAAAATTCCCTAAAAATAAAATAGTATATACGGACAACAATGGCATTCGGTTAAGCGAATATAGAAAAGTGCTCGTCATTGCGAGGAAGCACAGCAACGAAGCAATCCAGTAGAAAGAGCGTAAAATCAATGGCTTGGCATTAATCACCATTCTGGATTGCTTCGTCGTAAACTCCTCGCAATGACGAGCGTTTTTACATATTTGTTGTCATTTCCACCTTACGTGACAGAGACTACACAAACGCTGTTTTTTCACTCTCGACTATCCTCAAATACAACTTCACTTGATAAACCATGCCGCTCCATAATGACACGCAGTGCATGTAAACCCTCTACTTGTATCTGCCGAACACGTTCACGGGTCAAACCAATCGCTTTTCCAACTTCTTCAAGTGTTGCCTTTTCAAAGCCGCGCAATCCAAATCTGCGAGCTAACACCTCTCTTTGTTTTTCAGATAATTCACCGACCCATGTATCAATATGCTCTCGTAAATTATCATCCAGCAAAAGTATTTGCGGATTAATATTATTGTCATCTGGCAGAATATCTTGCAGACTTTTATCAGCATCTTTGCCAAGTGGTGAATCCATAGAGGTAATACGTTCATTCAAACCCAACATGCGCTTCACATCCTCAATGGGTTTATCTAACATATCGGCAATTTCCTCTGGGCTTGGTTCATGATCCAACATTTGAGTTAATTCACGAGCTGCTCGCAGATAAACATTCAATTCTTTTATCACATGGATGGGTAATCGGATCGTGCGTGTTTGGCTCATAATAGCACGCTCTATCGTTTGCCGAATCCACCAGGTCGCGTAGGTAGAAAAACGGAATCCTCGTTCAGGATCAAATTTTTCAACTGCCCGAATTAAACCAAGATTTCCTTCTTCAATCAAATCAAGTAGTGGCAAACCTCTATTAATGTAACGGCGCGCAATTTTAACAACCAAACGCAAATTACTTTCAATCATACGATTACGCGCACCATCATCCCCTTTGAGTGCCAATCGTGCAAAATGCACTTCTTCTTCTGCCGACAAAAGAGGAGAAAAACCAATTTCACTCAGATAAAGCTGTGTTGCATCATATTCTTTCGCACTTCCGGCTAACTTAGACAGTGGCAAAATATCGTCTTCGGCTCCCAACAGCTCCAGGTCGTCTTCTACCCTAGATTCGAAAACAGCGTCCTCATCCCCATCCAAAGAGGATATATCCTTATCCGACGGTGTTAATAACTCAGAAAAGTGAGGCGGCTGTGCATTCTCATCATCTTCAACTACTTCTTCTATATCATGACCTTGTTCTGCATCTGAATGAATTTTTTGATTTTTTGTTTTATTTACCATTTCCCTGTACCTCCAATAAAAAATCATTAGACCTCTTTCGAAACTCTACTGCTGAGGTCAAAAGCTGCGTTGCTCCGGTGCGCCGATGCGCCTTGCTTTTAACACACAGCAGCGAGTTTCAAAAGAGGTCTATTTTGAGAACACCTTGGACGGATTAATTGGCTTGCCTCGATACCGAATTTCAAAATGCAAGATAGGCGTGCCTGTATTACCTCGTCCCATCAAGGCGATCGCTTGCCCCACTTTAACATGTTCTCCTTCTTTCACAAGATTTTTTTCATTGTGTGCATAGGCCGTTAAATAATCCGCATTATGTTTGATAATAATGAGATTACCATAGCCAGGAATACCATTGCCGCTATAAACGACTTCGCCACTTGCCGATGCAACAATGTTTTGTCCCAATTTACCCTGAATATCAACGCCTTTGTTTAGATCAGCGGCTTGCATTGAGTAAGCTTTTATTACTTTGCCTTGTGTCGGCCATATCCAGTTTACTGATTTTATCACCGTGCTTGATGAGGATTGCGAGGCAACCACTTTTTGCGAGGCTGGTACCGTGGCTCCTGATGAATTACTCGTGGACGAGGGTAAATGTTTGACTACCACAGGCGGGTTACCCAAACCTGGTGGCGCTGTATGGCCTTTTTCCACTAAAAACAAGGACTCACCAACCACAAGAGCGTAAGGCGGCGACAGGTGATTCATCGCAACAATCACTCGATAGTCCAAACCAAACTGCCATGCAATAGAGTAAAGGGTATCGTCTTTTTTGACAACATAATATCCCTGACCCAATGATTTATCAGGAGAATTATTTGCCTGTGCTTGTGCTTGTGCCTGGGTAAGGTTTAAGCTTGCCAGGATGAGCATAACACAACAAACCCACGTATACTCTTTGCGCTTGAATTTTTGGCGTTGTTGCAAGTTCGGCTGACATCGGTCATGTATTTGGTATACACTCCCTCGTCTTCCTTGCTTGCTTCTCACCAAAAATCCAATCGCTGTGAGTATATTTCGAAGAAGTCTAATCCCTTTCTTCAGCATAATATAGTTAACTTAAATCAAGATTATCAGCCCAGCCGGACAAACGCTTTAATGAATCGTAATGCGTTAAATCAACCTTTAAAGGTGTGATCGAAACTTTGCCGGAGTTAATCGCATAAAAATCCGATCCGGGGCCAGCATCTTGCTCAGCACCCGGCGGGCCAACCCAATATATAGGCTGCCCGCGGGGATCTGTCTGTTGAATGGTAGGCTCGGCGCAATGACGAGTACCGAGACGGGTTACTTCTACTCCTTGTAAAATATGTCTGGGAATATCAGGCACATTCACATTGAGGATAATTTGTCCTGGCAGTGCAACGAGATGAATCTGTTGTACAAGTCGTTTAGCGATATCGGCGGCTGTTTCATAATGGCGAAATTCGCGCCCTGTCAAAGATATAGCAATGGCAGGCAGTCCTAAAAAACGTCCTTCAGTTGCAGCAGCAACGGTACCAGAATAAAGTACATCATCACCCAGATTAGCACCCGCATTAATGCCAGCTACCACCATATCAGGGTGTGTATCCAATAAACCCGTTAAGGCCAAATGGACGCAATCGGTCGGAGTACCTTCGACACTAATAAAACCATTATCAAGACGTTTGACACGAATGGGATTATGTAAAGTTAGTGAGTTACTTGCCCCACTACGATTGCGATCAGGCGCAACCACATCAATATCCGCAATCTCTCGCAAAGTCTCTGCCAAAATCGCCAGACCAGGGGCATAAACCCCATCGTCATTACTGAGTAAAATTCGCATAGTTATCCACTGTAATTTTGTAAGGAACGCCCAGTATAACAAAAAGCAAATTTAATCACAAAGTTCTCAGTGAAGCATATGTTCTAAACGGATGAAAATCAACCATTTGGCGGATGAAAATCATCCACCAAGTGGTTGATTTTCATCCGTTTGATCATCATTTTTGAGGAATTAAAACGCAAGCATTTTCTGTTTAATCTGGCGGAAAAGGACAAGTCAGAAATTTGCTGAAAAATATCGCTTAGATATACTCAACACACATGAGTTTTCGGAATTTATAACGCAGCTATTTTGCGTCAGAAGAAACGATTAAAACCAGCAATAGTTATTCATATTGTGCAGT
>JABEVJ010000024.1 GCA_013043985.1 Legionellales bacterium
ATTGCATTTCGCTGTGGATGGTTTTGTTTTGTGCAGCACGGCCAAGTCCTTTTTAAGAACTGCCATTTTATCATATTCTTGTCAATGCGTAAGTCCTAACATAAATGATGGTCAGCATACCAAAAAGCAGCAAGCCCCAGCGAACTACAGTTGCAAATTCAAGCAAAAAACTCATCAGAGCGACTGCTGCAAATGTACTGAGGTAGACCCAGTAAACATTGGGAATATTGAGATATTTTTTTTCTTTCAAGAGGGCGATGTTAGGTGGGTCGCCTCGATGAGCAATATGTTTTTGCCCGATGGTGAAACAGAGCATTCCTAACAGCATACCTAAGGCGGCGCAACCGAAAGCGATATTCCAGCCAAATTTTATCGCAATGACTGCTCCAAATAGAGTGGCAAGAAATGAGCCAACGTTGATACCCATATAAAATAAAGTGAAGCCAGAATCACGTCGAATGTCATTTTCAGCGTAAAAACGGCCTAACAAACTCGATACATTGCTTTTAAAAAAACCATTTCCGCAGATCAAAAATGAAAGAGAGATATAAAACCAGACACCCGAACCCAAATAGGCCATCAGAGCATAACCGATTATAAAAAGAGCACCACCCAAAAAAATGGCATGACGGAAGCCTAGCAGCTTATCAGCAAGATAGCCTCCAATAACGGGCGTTGCATAAATCAGAGCTCCATAGGCGCCAAAGATGCTATAGGCGCGTTCGTCAGAAAAAAGAAAATGTTTTGTCAAAAACAGAATTAATAGCGCTTGTACGGTATAAAAACCATAACGCTCCCATAATTCCGTAAAGAATAAAACATAAAGGCCGCGAGGTTGTTTTGCATCCATTGGGGTACCAGGCATTGTTATATTATCTTTCACTGGCGATTTCACCTGGTAAGTCATCAATTGGCTGGTCAGAAATTTGGCAAAGCGCCTCTACTCGTCGATTAAAGGCTAAATGCAGAATACCAAAAAAGACAGTGGCGGCAATGATACCCCAAAAGAGGTACTCCGCATTATAGTTAATAGTCAACACACTAAACTCACCAGCCAAATAGGCACCAAAAGCCCAAGATATTAGCATATTGGCTGAAACCATGGCCGCTGCATAGCGTTTTGGTGCTAAGCGTGTTGCAGCCGATAATAACACAGGAACGGTCAATAATTCACTCATCGAAAAAAAGAAATAAAAACCAATTAAATACCATGAGCTGCCTTGGTAAGTGGGGTTTAAAACGATATTATGTACCATTGGGAGCAGAATAAGGCACCCAATTGATACTAAAAAATAACCCATTGCAAGTTTATGACTCAATGTAAATTGTTTTTCTGAGTCAGCAATTTTATGATAAAAGGCTGCCAGAAAAGGGCAGAGTGCGACGATGAAAACACCATATAAGCCATAGTACCATTCGGCAGGGATGGTATATGAGCCTAAGGTTCGTACGATATTTTTACTTGCGTAGAGGGTCAATAGACCATAAGGCAAGCCATAGACAATATTCCAGACGATGTTACCCACACACATTGTGAGATAAACTTTGATTCGGCGTTTTTCCAACGGCGTCAAAACTATTTGGGGAATACGAAGGTTCATTTTCTTTTTTTTCATTCTTATGCCGACATCACGCAGGCTATTTTTATTGGCAATGGCAAATGACACTAGTGCAACAACGAGACCCAAGGCACCTGCAAAAAAGCCCATATGGTAACCATAATGCTGATTGACTGATCCAGCAAGAAAGGGGCCAAGCGTTCCGCCAATATTGATTCCCATGTAAAAAATGGTAAAAGCAGCTTCGCGACGGCGGTCGTGCTCAGTGTAAAACTCCCCTACCATGGCACTGATAGTTGGTTTTAATAAGCCGCAACCCACAATAAGGAGGGCAATTCCGATATAAAGACCAGTGGTGGCGAAGAAAGCGAGACAAAGCTGCCCGATGCACATTAACACAGCACCGAGATTGACAGCATTGCGCCGTCCCAATACACGATCGGCTAAAATACCTCCCAAAATAGGACTGACATACATAAAGGAGCCGTAAAATGCAGTTAAACGGAGAGCGGAGGCTTCACTCCAGCCTAAACCACCTTGAAGTGTGGTTGCGCTAGCATATAAAACCAAAAGGGCTTGCATACTGTAAAAACTAAAGCGTTCCCACATTTCTACGGATGAAAGAGCCAAGACGCCTTTAGGAATTTTTTTCAGCATAAACCACACTTAATCTTTATAAACGATAAACAACCGTTATATCATGGGAGAGCAGGGCTAATCAACTCGTTGGGTATATATACCCAACGTACTGTAACTGATTTAGGCTTTCCATTTGATATTGCAACCTACACTTGGTTTTTGATCAGGATTAACAGCTGTTCCTACCAAAACCGCATCCAAAGCATCAGAAAGGTCTTTGCCTGTCACGGGTAGACTATTTCCAGGTCTTGAGCTATCAAATTGGCCTCGATAAACACAGCATAAATCTTTATCAAACACGTATAAATCAGGAGTACAGGCTGCATCATAGGCTTTGGCTACCTCTTGGGTTTCATCATAAAGGTAAGGAAAGGATATTCTCCACACCTTGGCAATGTCGGTCATGCGGTGCGGCGCATCTTCTGGGTAAGCAGACACGTCATTAGCACTGATGGCAATAAACTTGATGCCTTTTGCCTGGTAAACACGAGCAATCGTCATCAAATGTGAATGAATATGCAGTACGAAAGGGCAATGGTTGCAGATAAACATGATAACCGTTGCTTTGTCTGATTTTAATTCAGATAAAGACAGGTGCTTCCCAGAGACGGTATCCAATAGAGTAAAGTCTGGAGCGTGTGTGCCTAACGGCATCATCTTGGAAGGGGTGAGGGACATCGTTCATCTCCTTTGAAAAAAGCTAAATTATCTGATTAGTTTATCACGAATCAGGAACATGCGTCTCCGGTTTGGGTTGAGTATATTTCAGTACTGCTCCCTTTTGCGGAGATTAAGGCGCGTATTCTCCGCATTTTGCTTTCATGAGCCGATTACAATACTTAATCGGCTCATGAAATGACTTGATTATGAGCCGATTAAGGCTTATAATTGACTCATGACAACTTATAACTGGCAAAAATCGGATTGGCCTGATTTTCAATATGATTTATCGACCATCCATACAACCTTAATTTCTATTGCAGAAAAAATGGGTTTTATCGGCGGTAAATTATCCTATTTAACAGAAAATCTGCAAACAGAAGCCATGATTAACCTTATCGTAGAAGAGGCTGTTAAAACCTCTGAAATTGAGGGTGAATACATTAGTCGCTTAGATATCCGCTCCTCAATTAAAAATAAACTTGGCTTGAATCAGCCCCTTGTTCGGGTGTCTGATAAACGAGCACAAGGTGCAGTGGAATTGATGCTTGATGCACGCAATACGTTTGCACAGCCACTCACCCAAGCCATGCTGCTTGATTGGCATTTGATGTTGCTGTCCTGGTCTTCTAATTCCAATCTGCAGGTTGGGTGCTGGCGAGTAGGTGACGAGCCAATGCAAATTGTGTCAGGGCATTATGGGAAATGGGTTGTACACTATGAAGCTCCGCCATCAGATATTGTTCCTAACGAAATGAAGAAATTCACTCGATGGTTTAACTCTACAGCACCTGGAAAATCACGGGCAATTCACTTTGCACCAGTACGCGCCGCAATTGCGCATTTGTATTTTGAGAGCATCCATCCTTTTGAAGATGGCAATGGTCGAATCGGTCGGGTTATTGCAGAAAAAGCTTTATCACAAGGGGTGGGTTATCCCGTGATGTTAAGTTTATCTCAGGCCATAGAGTCAGATAAAAAAGCCTATTATAAGGCATTAAATGTTGCATCAAAATCCAATGAAATAACAGACTGGATACATTATTTTGCCAATCTTGTATTAAGAGCACAAACAGAAGTTGAAGCACAAATTGATTTTATTTTGAAAAAATCCCATTTTTTTGACACTTTTGAAAGGATATTAAATGAACGTCAATTGAAAGTAGTGCGGCGCATGATGCAAGAGGGAGCGTCGGGTTTTGAAGGTGGGATGAGTGCTAAAAAATACATGACCATTACGGGTACGTCTAAGGCAACTGCGACACGGGATTTGCAACATCTATTGACAATACAAGCATTTAAGCAAATCGGCAGCGGGCGCAGTGTTCGGTATGAGTTGAATTTATCTTAAAACCCATAATTGCTGTTAGATTCTTCAATTTTTAAAGAGAAATCTTTGTTTATCGTATCCCCTATATCGTTGACCAGTTGCTCAAGGATTCGAAAAGCTTGGTTTTGTTTGTTGCTTCTATTTTTATCTTTATTCCTGCTAATATAATTACTTAAGCTTAAATATAACTTAGAAACGTCAATCTGTTGCTTATTTAATTGCAGCTGCAATGTTTCTAGCGCATAACACAATTGAGTTCGAACTGAAAACTGTTCAAATATTTTGGGTGTGTGTGATGCTTTTTTAATGATCTTAAGCTGTTCGCTGGCATCTTGAACAAGCACAGTTACAACCGCATTAATACGGCTAGTTTGTTCTCTGATTTAACGGGTACTGCAATAGTTAATTCATATTTCATCGATATTTACCTTTTGTTATGTTGTAATTTATTATAACAATTAAATATTAATGGACTATTAATGAACTGTAAGTATAAAAAAAGCTGATGAACCTATGAGAGGATTTTAAGTGAACGTAAAAACCCTAAATTATCTGATAATGAGTACTACGGCCACCGTCAGGACTTTGCACCATAACACCATATTGCATCAGCACTTGAATATCGCGTAATGCCGTATCTTGTGAACACTTAACCAGTTTTGCATATTTACTGGTAGTAAGATTTCCTTGAAAATTGCCTAATAAAATATTTATCACTTTACGTTGACGTTCATTAAGGTTGAGGTGTTGTAGTTTCTCCCAAACACGAGCTTTATGCAGAACAGAATTGGCACTTTCAATTGCTTGACTCAAGCAGTCGAGAAACCATTTTAGCCAAGTGGTAATATCAAGCTTACCCTTTTGAGAAGCCTCAAGTGTGTCATAATAGTTTTTACGAGTTCGCAGGATATTTGAAGACATGCTATAAAAGCGTTCGGGTATCCCCATCGGCTCGTGCAAGACACATATCAGCAATTGCGCGGGCAATTCGGCCATTTCCATCTTCAAATGGATGAATAGTAACAAACTACAAATGAGCTGCACCCGCTTTTAAAAAAGGGTCAATTTTTTCAGCATGGTTAAATCAGTCTAAAAAAATGGTCATTTCATGTTCGAGCCGTTCTGCTGACGGCGCCTCAAAATGAATGCGTTCGCGCCCCATCGGTCCCGATACCACTTGCATTGGACCTGCTTCAGGTGTTCGCCATGCGCCGACAGTAATTTTCCGTAGTCCACTGTATGTGCTTGGAAATCCAGTAATCTCCGCAAAATTTGCGTATATTAAGGTGCATATTCTCCGCACTCATTGTGTGTAGGCGTTTCAATAAAAGTCAATATTAGTTAAAAACCATTCTACCTGACTCCATTGCTTGGTTTTTGCCAAATGCAACAATGCGTTATACTTGTTCACCCCTCATTACGCGCGCAATTACTATCATTATTGAAGCGTCAATAAAACCAGTACTACAAGGGTTAATATAAGTCCATTGCACGCTAATGAGGGCTACAACCACAGCTCCGTGCGAATTTTGACCATATTACGCATGGTCGCTGTCGCACATTATGTGACAGCGACTATATATATAAATCATAGGATGCCCTAAATAAATAATTGCACCAATAATTTATTAATTGCACCAATATACCCGAAAGCGTTCTCAATGCGAGAGTCGTGCCCCTGAAATCCGCATCACTGCACAAACAATCAAAGGCAAAGGTGCAACCAGAACGGGTAAAATAATATGAATTCCCGCTAAATAACCACCGAGTAAAGCAGTCACACCCCAAGCTGAATAAGCGAGTAAAAAGCATAATCCCATCGCTTTGCCTTGATGGGCAGGATTGACCATTTCAGATAAAGCCGTAACCAGCAAACAATAAGCAATTACGTCACCAGCAGGAACCAAGATAGCACCAATCCAAAGTAATGCTTGGCATAACAAAGATGCAGGGGCAAGATAGCCCAAGATGGTCAACAAAAAGCCTGCTAACATCGCGCAAGCACAATATCGAATCAAATTCTGCTCATTGCCAATGGCCTTCATTGATTTTACGCCATAGATACTGGCTAAGGTGATCCACACCGCTAACAAACCAACAAACCATCCTATTTTTTCTGGGGAGTAATGGTAGAACTCTTTTAAAATGGGCGGTATAAATTGGTAATACATGCTCCAGGAAAGCTGAATGAAAAGCATCAGTAAAATGGGTGGAAGGATAGCTGGGGTGTAAAGCTCTTGCCATTGTTGTCGTAATGATTGGTGTTTTTCAGTTGGTACGGTATAGGTTTCTTTAAAAAACATGACGGCAGCAAGAGAGAGTAACGCGACAATCGCAGCCAGCCAAAAAGGAGCTGAAAAATTAAGTTGCTTAAAATGCCATTGCGTGAGATAGCCTCCTATTACCGGACCAGTAAAGGCAGCTAAGGCAATGGTGGCTTGCAAAAAGCCAATATGAATTGCCCTGCGATTGGGTGGAGACATATCAATCAAGGCAGCCAGAGCTGTAGGTTCTGATCGTGCACATAAGCCGCCAGTGAATTTCCCAATCAGCATGATTCCAATGATACCGCTCATGATGCTTAGGCTGCTGCAGAAAGCAAAAACCAGTGCGCCTGCTGAAGCGACAAATAAAATAGCTTTGCGGCCATAATAATCCGATAGGCTGGTTAAAAAGGGTGTCGCAAGCATGGCCATGAAATACGGGGCAGATGTTATTAATCCGTACCAGTGACTTCTCACCGCCTGTGAGGTATCAGGTGCAAATAAAGCAGAGTGAGGATCATAAAATACCAGTACCAGCGCAGGGGTGATCACATTCAGACTTAATGTATCTAGAAAAGTAATTAGGAAGAGGCTGAATGCTTCAGGCAGCTGACGACACTGTCTAGTAAACACGAGTTCAGCAACTTTCCTGCAGGTTACATTGATGATCCACACTGCCTTTCTCAGTCTGAATCGTTACATGAGCAATAGCAAAGTCATGTTTGAGATCATGGCTGATTTTGACATACTCTTCATCAGTGAGGGATCGCTCAGGAATAACAAGATGAACGGTTAGTGCAGTTTCTCGGGTGCTTAAACCCCAGATATGCAAGTCGTGCACCTCCGTGACCCCGTTAATTTTTGTTAAATAGTCGTTTACAGCCTTGCTGTCAATATGGTGAGGAACTGCATCAAGCAGTAAGGCTAATGATTGTTGCAAGAGCTGCCAGGTGCCGACGACAATGGCGACGACAATGATTAAACCAACAACCGGATCAACCCAATATTGATGGGTGTACATAATGATAAGCGCAGCAATGACAACGCCAATCGAAATAAAAGCATCGGCTGCAAGGTGCAAATAGGCGCCTTTGATATTCAGATCGTCTTTTTGACCACGCATAAATAACAGAGCTGTGCCTCCATTGATAAAAATACCGATGAGCGCGACTATTGCGACAACTTTTTCATCAACAATCGAAGGACTAAACAGCTTGATAATCGATTCGTAAGCAATAATGGCTGATGCTGCCACCAACAGTAATGCGTTAATCATAGACGCAATAATAGTGGTGCGTTTATAACCGTAACTGTAACGCTCAGTGGATGCCTTGGTTAATAACCAACTGGCTACGCCAGCAAAAACAAGTCCAACGACGTCGCCTAAATTATGTCCTGCATCGGCCAGAAGACTCATGGAGTCAGCATATATGGCGTATCCGGCTTCAATCAATGTAAACAAAAGATTCAGGCTGATAGCGACCGCGAAGGCAAAGGTGAAATTTTCAGGCGCAGCATGGCTATGTCCAGCATGACTATGTCCTGCATGGCCAGGGCCATCATGTTTGTGCCCAATTTTTATATCTTTTTTATGTTCGTGTTTGTGATTGTCGTGGTCATGATTACAATTTTCAGTATGTTTGTGTGCCATTTTTTTTAAAACCATTTATGCAAGCTAGTGTGTGTGACGCCGATATTGATTGCAAATATGCGCGCCAATAAAAGCAAGCGCAATTGCAATGAGCGCATAGTATACACCATAAGTGAGTAATTTTAATAGTATCGAGACGGCGGTGTTGAGTTTGATTGAGGTGAGCAGGACAAGACTTGCAAAAATGCCGATGAGCTGGATCAAGTATCCAACCAGAAACACCAGTAATCCGCCTAATAAGGCTAATCTGCGTTTATTAAATTCATGCATGACAACCCAGCCAGTGGCAAGATAGATAAAAATACAAACAGCCATGTATAAATAAAACCAATAACTGTCCAGTTGTTGAGGACGAAATAAATACACAAGAACATACATTATATTTATCAATACGATAAAAAGCAGGTGTAAGCGTAGGGCATGGATAAGGTTGCGCATGGTGCTTCTCACATCAAATCAAGTAAATCAGAGAAAAAAAACGCTCGTTTCAAACCGTGCTCTTGGGCATGGCGTAACATTTCCTGAACAAGAGGAGCCGAACCGCTGACATAAAATAAGGTATCGGTTAAATCAGGGTAAAGTTCGGTGACCAGTTTCGGGAGGGTCGTTGTTTTTCCTTGCCAGATCAAGCTGTTATCTGGCCTGGAAATAGTCGGTGTATATCGAAATGAAGGTAACTCTTTTTGCCAGCGAAGGGGTAATTCATTCATATATAGATCGTCAGGCGTTTTTGCTCCCCAGAATAAGTGAATGGGGGTGTTCGGTGCGGACTCAATCATATGTTCAATGATTGCTTTACTGTGGGTAAAACCTGTTCCGCCAGCGACAAAAACCAACGGCAAGGAAAGACCTTTGCGGTAGATACAACGACCAAAAGGCCCTTCCAGTAAAAGTGTTTTCTGTTCGGCAAGCAGGGATAATATTTTGGTAGAGAAAATATTATCCGCAGTATGATGCACATGCAGCTCCACGTTGCCTTCGGCATTAGGAGTATTCGCAATTGAAAAAGGGCGGTGCTCGCCGTCTTCGGTAAAAAGCTCGACATACTGACCTGCTTGGAAGTGTATAAAATCCATCGTAGCTGGTTTGAGGAAAAGTTGAACCACTTTTGGACTCAAGTTGTGCATGGAGATAAGCTGATAAGATGCTTTTTTTATCGGCAGTTGCCAAGGTGCACTCACGCCTGCATGATGAAGTTCAATATCAGACTCGGGAACCGCTCCACAGAGTAAGATAAAATCATTGTGATCTTCATCTTCTTCAAGCCCAATTGGGTCAATATGAGGATAGCTTATTTTCCCTTGCGTCAGTTTGGCTGCACAGGTTCCGCATACGCCTTGCTGGCAACCATAACTGAAATCAAAACCTTGCTTTAATGCTGCATCAAGAATTGATTCGCCCGGTTCTATGAAAAAAACCAGATTGTCAGGTTGTATGCAAGCACTAAACATCATTCCCTAGTCTATCCTTTCATCGCATCAAAAAATTCATCATTAGTTTTAGAAGCTTTGAGGCGGTCAATGAGAAACTCGATAGCAGAAATTTCATCCATAGGATGCAATATTTTGCGTAAAATCCACAGGCGTTGTAATACATCGTGAGCGATCAACAGCTCTTCGCGTCTCGTTCCTGAGCGATTAATCTTTATCGCAGGATAAATACGTTTTTCTGAAATATCACGTGAAAGGTGAATTTCATTATTACCCGTTCCTTTAAACTCTTCGTAGATCACTTCATCCATTTTGGAGCCAGTATCAATCAGTGCTGTTGCTAAAATAGTCAGGCTGCCACCTTCTTCAATATTACGGGCAGCGCCGAAAAAGCGTTTTGGCCGTTGCAAGGCATTGGCATCAACGCCCCCAGTCAATACTTTGCCTGAAGCGGGAATAACGGTATTGTAGGCGCGAGCTAAACGGGTAATGGAGTCAAGTAAAATGACAACGTCGCGTTTGTGTTCAACCAGGCGTTTTGCCTTTTCAATAACCATCTCAGCAACTTGTACGTGACGTGTTGCAGGTTCATCAAATGTACTGGCGACAACTTCACCTTTGACTGAGCGCTCCATTTCCGTTACCTCTTCAGGCCGCTCATCAATCAGCAGGACGATCAAATAGCATTCGGGATGGTTGGTTGTGATGGCTTGGGCAATGCTTTGCAGCATCATCGTTTTACCTGCTTTAGGCGGGGAAACGATCAGACCGCGCTGACCTTTACCAATCGGAGCAACCAGATCAATAATTCGGGTGGTCAGGTCATCTCTGCTGCCATTACCTCTTTCAAGTTTGAGAAACTCAGTGGCATGTAATGGGGTCAGGTTTTCAAAAAGAACTTTGTTTTTGGCGTTCTCAGGAGATTCAAAATTGATTTCATCAACCTTTAGAAGCGCAAAGTAGCGTTCACCCTCTTTGGGAGGGCGAATTTTGCCGGAAATGGTGTCTCCGGTTCGCAGTGAAAAGCGACGGATTTGGCTGGGTGAAACGTAAATATCGTCAGGTCCACTCAAATAAGAGTCATCGGTGCGTATAAAGCCATAACCATCAGCCAGGATTTCCAGTACGCCAGTAGCGATGATATCTTCACCTTTTTTGGCTTTGAGTTTCAGGAGGCCGTATATCATGTCTTTTTTGCTTTGACGTGCTGTGGCGCTTTCTTCATCACCGCTTTCGCGACACATGACAATCAATTCGGCCGGAGTTTTCTGTTTTAGTTCATTTAAATTCGTGGATATATTCGAGGACATATTCGAGGACATATTCGAGGCCATACTGTATTTCACGCCATTGGTTAATTAAAATATTATCTAATCATTGCTTAGGGTCTGTTGACAATTGGTTCTTTGGCTGCAAAAAGAGTGTAATCGGTAAAAATGTGCTCTTGTTTTCGTTAAATAGCTTGCTATTCGCCTCAAAC
>JABEVJ010000281.1 GCA_013043985.1 Legionellales bacterium
AAACCAGCAATAGTTATTCATATTGTGCAGTTTTAATCGTTTCATAGGGCGGAAAAGAGCAAGTCAAAAACCCTAAATATGAAACGCTTCGGGTATATTTCTCTACTAACTACGATAGTGCATATTTTGACTGCATTACGCGACAGCAACTATTTCAACACGCCTTTCGCGATCAGTGCTTTGCGCGCTCCCTCGCCATAAGCAGGATCAGCTTTAGTAAAATGCACCAATTGCCTTTCAATAATTTCTTTTGGCACACCGTGCATGGCATCGGCAATATTATTAAAAAGGTTTTGTTTTTCCTGGGCACTAAAAATCCGAAATAAATTGCCTGGTTGCGTGTAATCATCATTACCATCACGATGGTTGTATCGATCAACATATCCATCTAATTTAAGAGGTGGTTCTTTGCATGTTGGATCCTCAACCGGACCATTAAAGCTGTTAGGTTCATAATAACAGTCAGGATTGCCTGGATCATTTCGAAATGTACGCATCGCCCCGTCTTTATGGTAATTATATACTGGACATTTAGGGCGATTGACAGGAATAGACTCATAATGCGTTCCTAAACGATAGCGATGAGCATCCGCATAAGAGAAAATCCGTGCTTGGAGCATTTTATCGGGTGAATATCCAATCCCAGGAACAATATTGGATGGTGAAAATGCCAAGTTTTCTATTTCAGAAAAATAATTATCAACGTTGCGGTTGAGTTCCAGAATTCCTACATCAATCATGGGAAAATCTGCATGAGGCCATACTTTGGTTAAATCAAATGGATTAAAGATGAATTTTTCTGCTTGTTCATCAGTCATGACCTGTATCTGAAACTTCCACTTTGGATATTCACCGCGCTCAATACCGCCAAATAAGGCTTCCTGGAAACTTTCTCGGCTTTTTCCAATCACTTCCATACTTTCAGCATTCGTGTAAAACTTATGCCCTTGACAAGTTTTAAAATGCATTTTTACCCAAATGCGTTCATTTTTGGCATTGATAAGACTATAGGTATGTGAGGAGTAACCATTCATATACATCGGAGCTTGCGGGATGCCGCGGTCACTCATGAGAATGGTGACTTGGTGCAGGCTTTCCGGGCTTAATGACCAGAAATCCCACATGGCTGTTGGACTGCGTAAATTCGTTCTGGGATGACGTTTTTGAGTATGGATGAAATCAGGAAACTTAAGGGGGTCACGCACAAAAAACACAGGCGTATTGTTACCTGTCATATCCCAGTTACCATCTTCGGTGTAGAATTTTAAAGCAAAACCATGTACATCTCTTTCGGCATCTGCCGCTCCCAATTCTCCAGCAACGGTAGAAAAACGGGCTATCATAGGACAAGTCGCACCAGGCTGTAAAACCTTTGCTTTGGTGTATTTTGAAATATCGTGAGTAATAGTGAGCGTTCCATGGGCACCCCAGCCTTTGGCATGAACGGTTCGCTCAGGAATTCGCTCGCGGTTTTGGTGCGCTAATTTTTCAATCAGATAGTGATCTTCAAGTACTACTGGTCCTCTTGGTCCGGCTGTCAGTGAATTTTGGTTATCACAGACGGGGTTGCCTGCGGTGGTTCTGATGATGGGTCGTTCTTCTTTAGGCATGTTCATTTTTCCTTTTGTTGAACAAATTAATTAGGGTTCATCTTTTTCCAGTTTTTTTCGTTCCTCATGCTCCTGATAGAACTTTAAACGAAGATCACGCCGGAGTTCTGCTTCTTCAAAACGACGCTTTTCAATATCTGTATTGAGTATGAGCTTGGGAGCAGTCACTGGTTTACGAGTGGTTTCATCAACAGCCACCATCGTGAAATAGGACGTATTGGTATGGCGTGTAACGCGTGTCTTGAGGTTTTCTGCGATGACTTTAATACCAATTTCCAATGATGTTTTGCCTACGTAATTAACGCTCGCATGACACGTAACAAGCTCGCCTACATGAATAGGCTCTTTAAAAAAAACACGGTCAACCGATAGTGTGACACAGGGATTGCCCGTGTACCTTGCTGCGCAGGCGTAGGCGACTTTATCTAGCATACTGAGCAAATATCCTCCATGAACATTACCCGTAAAGTTTGTCATATCTGGCGTCATGATTTCTGCCATACTGATGGTTTTATGCTGAATTATGTCTGTCATACTACATTCCATTGTAATTAGGGCCGCCGCCGCCTTCGGGGGGAACCCAGGTAATATTTTGATTTGGGTCTTTGGTGTCGCAGGTTTTGCAATGAATGCAATTTTGCGCATTGATCTGGAGTTTAGGCTGTCCATTATCTGTCTGCACTATTTCATAGACACCTGCAGGGCAATAACGTTGCTCCGGTGAGTCATAAACCGCGAAATTGCTTGAAATAGCGAGCTCGGGGTTTGCTAATTTCAAATGGCAAGGTTGGTTTTCTTCATGAAAAGTATTACTTAAGAATACTGAGGATAGCTTATCAAAAGTAATTTTGCCATCGGGTTTGGGATAAACAATCGGTGTGCAGGATGCTGCAGGTTTCAAACAGGAGTAATCAGCATGATTTTTCAGTGTCCAGGGAGCACGACCACGCAAAAGATAAGTGTCAATTGCGGCATAAGCCAAGCCCATAAACAAACCGGAACGAAAAGCGGGGCGGATATTACGTGCACGGTATAACTCAGGCATTAACCAGGTTTTTTCCAATGCAGCACGATAATTAATGGGAAGCTCGAGCTGGTTGGTTTGTATAGCACTGAATAAGGATTCGGCAGCAACGATCCCAGATTTCATGGCCAGGTGGGTACCTTTAATTTTAGGTACATTTAAAAATCCAGCGCTGTCACCAATAATCAGCAAACCAGGCACACTCAATTCTGGTATAGATTGATAACCTCCTTCGTTTAGTGCACGGGCGCCATAGCCAATACGCTGACCGGATTCAAAAAGCGGTCTGAAGGACGGGTGTGTTTTAAGTCTTTGCAATTCCGCAAAAGGATTCAAATAGGGATTCTCATAATCAAGACCAACTACAAAGCCAACGGCTAATTGGTGGTTATCCATATGATATAAAAATGACCCTCCATAGGTTTTGCGATCCATCGGCCAACCAACACTATGAATGACGGTGCCTGTCTGATGGTGTTCAGGTGCAATTTGCCAGAGTTCTTTAATGCCAATTCCATAGGTTTGAGGTTGACAGTTTTGAGTTATTCCTCGTTTTTTATCCAGTTGTTTAGTTAGCGATCCTCGGCAGCCTTCTGCTAGAATGACTTGTTTGGCATGTATTTCAATGCCAGGTTGAAATTGATTGTCGGGTTGCCCAGATTTATCTCGCCCCATATCTCCAGTTGCAATACCTATTACACCTTGGTTGCTATCGAATAATAATTCAGTGGCGGCAAAACCGGGGAAAATATTAATTCCGGCTTCAGTAGCTTGTTCGCCCAGCCAACGACAAAAATTACTCAGACTGACAATATAATTGCCTTTATTATGCATTTGCGGTGGGGTAGGTAAGCGAAATTTGTGTTTTTCTGTTAGAAAATAAAAATAATCGGCTGTCGCAAGCGTCGTAACAGGTGCTTTTTTTTCTTGCCAGTCAGGAATTAATTCATTCAATGCATGAGGCTCAATGACTGCGCCAGAAAGGATATGTGCTCCAACTTCAGCGCCTTTTTCTACGATACAAATATTTAAGTCAGTGCCAGCCTGAGTTGCTAGCTGCTTTAACCGAATAGCCGCACTTAATCCCGCAGGGCCTGCGCCGACAATGACAACATCCACTTCCAATCTTTCACGCTGCATGGGTTAGTATCCTTCTGGTTAAGGTAATCTTGACCTTTTTATCATTTAAGGTCAAGATACCCCTTTTGGTATAGAGGTGAGATTATGAAAGTTCTCGTTGCTATCAAACGGGTCATTGACCCTTATGTAAAAATCAGAGTTAAACAGGATCACTCCGGCGTTGAAACTCAGAACGTTAAAATGGCAATGAATCCGTTTGATGAAATTGCAGTAGAAGAAGCAATTCGCTTGAAGGAAAAAGGGCTGGTTGAAGAGGTGATTGTTGTTTCAATCGGTGATAAATCCGTTCAGGAAACCCTGCGTACGGGCTTAGCCTTAGGCGCTGATTCTGCTATTCATGTTGAAACCGATCAACTATTTTCATCTTTGCTGATCGCAAAAATATTAAAACAAATGGTGCAGAAAACTGGCTCACAGTTAATTATATTAGGTAAGCAGGCAATTGATAGTGATAATGCGCAAACAGGTTCTATGCTGGCTGCCTTATTGGAATGGCCGCTTGCCAGCTTTGCTTCTAAAATCATGCTGCAGGGTGATAAATGTCAGGTTACCTGCGAAGTTGATGGCGGATTACAAACGGTAGAGTTAACCCTACCTGCAGTCATTACAACCGATTTACGGTTGAATACACCACGTTATGCTTCTTTGCCCAATATTATGAAAGCTAAAACCAAGCCGTTGACAGTTATTCCTTTTAATTCCTTTGATATTTCTCCAAACATGGATATGCATACGATAGATGTCTCTCCTCCTCCCGTTCGTAAAGCGGGCATCAAAGTCGCCAGTGTGCAGGAATTGGTTGAAAAATTACGTCATGAGGCGAAAGTACTACTATGAATATGCATACACTTGTCATAGCTGAACATGATAATAAGCAGCTTAAATCTGCCACTCGCCACACTCTTAAAGCAGCATCGTCTTTGAATTTGCCTGTTATTGTTTTGATAGCAGGGTATCAATGTGAAGCGGTGGCCAATGAGGTGGCAAAATGCGAGGGAGTCAGTCAAGTTTTATTGGCCGAACATATTGATTATTTACATCAATTTCCTGAAAATATCAGCAAGCTTGTCATCAGTCTTGTCGATGGCGCAAGTTATGTTATGGCTCCTGCGGATACATTTGGAAAACAACTCATGCCTCGGGTAGCTGCCTTGCTCGATACCGAGCAGATTTCAGATGTGATTCGAATTGATGCCCCGGATACGTTTGTCAGGCCGATTTATGCAGGCAATGCGCTTGCCACGGTTAAATCAACGGCTGCGAAAAAAGTCTTAACGATTCGTTCAACGGCATTTCCCATGATTGGCGAGCAAACCCAGTCAGCATCAATTTCTCATATAGATGTTCATTTTCCTCTGGATAGAATACAATTTGTCGATTTGCAGGTCAGTGAATCTTCACGACCCGAGTTAGGTAATGCGAGAGTTGTTGTTTCAGGCGGCAGAGCACTTCAAAATGCCGAAAATTTCAAGATGATAGAAGCCTTGGCTGATAAATTGGGTGGCGCAGTAGGCGCTTCCCGAGCAGCGGTTGATGCCGGGTTTGTGCCTAATGATTATCAGGTGGGACAAACTGGAAAAATTGTTGCTCCTGAACTTTACATTGCCATAGGTATTTCAGGCGCTATTCAACATCTTGCAGGGATGAAAGATAGCAAGGTGGTTGTTGCAATCAACAAAGATCCTGATGCGCCAATTTTTCAAGTAGCTGATTATGGTTTGGTAGGCGATTTATTTGCCTTATTACCTGAGTTGATGAAAGAGTTAGGTTAAATTAGTAAACAATAATGGAGACATATATAAATGTTAATAGGTGTTCCTAAAGAGATTAAAAACCAAGAATTTCGTGTCGGAATGATACCGGCTAGTGTACGTGAGCTGAAGGCTCATGGTCATCAACTGATTGTTGAGCAAGATGCGGGTGTGGGTATCGGTTTTTGCAATGATGCATATCGCGATGCAGGTGCTGAAATCGTTGCCTCTGCGGAAGAAGTTTTTCATCGTGCTGATATGATAGTCAAGGTCAAAGAGCCTCAGCCACATGAATGCAACATGCTGCGTGAAGGTCAGGTTTTATTTACTTATCTTCATTTGGCGCCGGATCCTGAGCAGGCTAAGTTATTACTGGCATCAGGTTGTACCGCGATTGCTTATGAAACAGTGACAGATGATGCACGCGGTTTGCCATTATTATCGCCAATGAGTGAAGTTGCTGGCCGCATGTCAATTCAGGCAGGAGCGCATTGTTTAGAAAAATATCAAGGCGGTAGTGGGGTGTTACTGGGCGGTGTTCCTGGTGTCGCGCCTGCAAATGTGGTTGTGATTGGAGGCGGTGTTGTTGGCACCAATGCTATTCGTATGGCCATGGGTATGGAGGCAAGAGTAACCGTGTTGGATCGCTCATTGCGTCGGTTAAAGGAGCTGGATTTCCAGTTTGGCTCAAAACTGATGACAATTTACGCCACGACTGAATCGATTGAAAAATATGTACTGGATGCTGATTTAGTGATTGGTGCAGTGTTAGTTCCAGGTGCGGCTGCACCGCGCTTGGTTACTCGTCAGATGTTACGCGAAATGCGCAATGGATCGGTGGTTGTTGATGTGGCAATCGATCAAGGGGGCTGCATGGAAACAAGTCGGCCAACGACTCATGCTGAGCCTACTTTCATCGAAGAAGGTATTGTGCATTATTGTGTTGCCAATATGCCAGGCGGTGTTCCTCGTACAGCGACATTTGCACTCAATAACGCCACGTTACCATTTATAGTTGAATTAGCAAATAAGGGCTATCGAGCAGCATTACTTGAAAATCCACATTTGCTGAATGGCCTGAACGTGCATCATGGCATGGTAACTTATGAAGCTGTTGCTACGGCCATAGATAAATCTTATACATTGGCAAAGATAGCTTTAGATTAAGCTATACCCGAAGCGTTTCATATTTAGGGGTTTATGACGCCGCTATTTTTCGTCATATGAAACGATTAAAACCAGCAATAGTTATTCATATTGTGCAGTT
>JABEVJ010000025.1 GCA_013043985.1 Legionellales bacterium
ACTGCACAATATGAATAACTATTGCTGGTTTTAATCGTTTCATATGACGAAAAATAGCGGCGTCATAAACCCCTAAATATGAAACGCTTCGGGTATAGATCAGAACTATTGCGCGAATTACAACTTCTTCACTACCGGGTTTTTCCATGTTCCGGTAATGCTGTACCGATCTGCTGTTATCGCATTGAGAGCCGGGCTTAATACTTTATTGGCAGCCCAAACCGCCACTCCAACAACTGGTCCACCAACTAAAGTAGCAGCAACAGGAACACTGGAAGTCACATGAGGAGTCACGATCATAATCATTTGATAGGTTTTATTCACTAAATTCAAACTGCCTGAAACACTTATTCCGGCAACACGACTTGCCAAACTGCCTGTTTTAAAAACTGCATTGCCATTTTCTAACTGAAAAGCACCATTAATTTTGGTAAAGCTAAAACCCGATGAACCGATATTTGAAAATCCAGAGCGAAAGGTATCGGGTAAGTTCTGCAGACTTAAGATAGTCAGAATCCGACCAAAACCCACTTTAGCATCGGTACTTTTATCCAAACCTTCAATCAATCCGTCATTAATGCTTAAATTAACCGTGCCATTTAAATTAGCGGCTACCAATTGATAAGGCGCGCCTTTCCAGTTGAGCGCAAAATTTGCACTGGCATCTTCGCTTTTTAAATTTGACGGAAAACCCCAATTTTTTAAAGCTTGAGCCGTATTTTTACTGCTAAGTGACCCCGTTAAAATCGTCATGACATTGGGTGAAATTTGCCACTGTGCTTTTAGGTCTGCATTGAAAGCATTGTCTTGTGAAATGTGTGCCGTAATCAATGCGCCATTTGACTGGGTTTGTAAATTTCCAGTGATATTACCAATATTTTTTTTATTGTATTGAAAATTATTGATAATAAAGCTCATATTAGGGAGCAGCCGAGGATTTATTACTTGAAATGGCACAGTGGACTGTTGCTGCCCTGCCGTTAACTTTAAATGCTGAAAATTGATCTGTAACGGTTGTTTTGCCTTGCTTCGTGGAACACTTATCACTCCTTGGGCTTCAGCAGATTGAATTTTAATTGCAAATCCTGTAGATGAAGGATTCAATGCAATTATTGCATTAGTCAATAAAAAATTACTCACTCTCAATTGCGAGCAATTTAAATTCACTTCATTCAACCAGGCTGGCCAACCATTTGAAACTAAAGTTGATTGACCCATTAACGGTTTGAGCTGCAAAACTGTATTTTTCCAAACAACAGAGGAGCAAACTGGCATCATCGCAGTCAACGAAAACCCATTTGAAAGAGGAGACTTCAGCACATCACTGCCCAGAATGAGGTTTCCTGACTGCAGTTTAAACTTGGGAGAGAGAATGAATTGAGCCGAACCCGCCGCTTGCTTGCCAAAAGTAAATCCAGCTTGTGAAGGTAAAACTGCATCTAAACTGCCTTTGATGTTGAGAGGTACTGCTTGCTGACTCGTTTTTTTCAGTGATAAAGGCAAATCAATGTTAATTCCCTGCAAAAGCGACTGCGCTATAAAACGAATACTGCCTGTGCTCGCAATTGAAACTTCCGCCTTTACTAGCGTTTTTCCTGTGGCAAACAAATTGAGCGGAAAATGATATTGGGTTTGTAATGTGCTTAAATTGAGCGTGCCTTTTAAGCTTATCTGCGTCTGATTTTCATTTTTTGTTGAGGGTGCGATAATCCCAACTTCTAAGGGCTCACCTAAAAAACTGCCCTGAATACCAGGCGAAGATAAACCATCTTGGCTAAAATGGAGCTGTCCATTAAGACTCTCAATTTCAGTAGATAAAGCAGGCAAAGTCAAACCAACTTCATGTAAAACAACGTTGCCTTGCACTTTAGGCTGCAGCTTTTCGGTGTCGGTCAGCGGTATCTCCAATGAAAGATTGACTTGTACTGCACCACTGCCTTGCAAAGTATCTAATCCTTGCTTCAGATAAATTTTCAATGGAGATTGATGTAAAAAAGCCAAGGCTTGACTAGTATCACCCTGTCCTTGACCTGTAACAGTCAGAATAACTGGTTTATAAAGCCCCATGTAGGGAATTTGAGCTCGTGCTTTAGCTATAGTTGCTCCATCTACCTCGCCTGAACTGACCTGAATATCCATACTGCGATCAGAAAACAATAAGCTTGCCACTAAATTTGATGCAATCGGCCAACCTTCGGATAAACGTAATCTTCCCTTGTTTATCTGAGCACGAATAGTAAATTCGCCTTGTCCATCGTCAAAAGGAAAATCTCGTAAAGCACCCTTTAAGGTAAGTGAAGCTTCCCCTTTGCCAATATCTATTAGATTATCATCTAGCCACTCTATCACTGGCTTAGTCAGAATCCCTGTCGGTAAATAGCGATAAATATCCTGCCTGGAAAGTTGATTAATACTGACTGTCGAACTTAAATCAATAACAGAGCTGTCTGTATTATATGGAAAATATAAACTTAATCGACCCTTTGCACTTCCAGAAAGCGTAGTGAAATGTGTATCAGTACTCTCTATCAATAATCCTTTATCTTGCAGCTGCCAACCCATGTCTGAATACCAATTGGTTGCAGTAAGAGGCTCACGAAACACCAGAGGAAAGGTTGTTACGGTATTTGTTCCTTCTAACACAGCACCGCCTCCCTGCTGGTTAAGATGCAATTGTCCATTAATATGAGTGATACCTGGAACTTTCTCCCAGGGCTGAAAAGAAACATCATTGAGCTGAGTTTCCAGTGAATACGCCAGCGAACCACTTGTTTTTTGTGATGCACTCCAGGTTAAGTGTTGCAACATCCCCTGAGGCTGCATTTTAATCATCATATTGCTGACAACACTTGAACGAATATCATGTAAATGCCATAGCGGAGCCAGACTTTGAAGAGACAGGTGATCAATCCAACCCTTCAGAATAAAATTATTTTTATTCTCAAACTCCCAATCAAGTGCTGCTTTATTCTCAGGCAACATAATACCATCATGCTCGAGCTGCCAATGTTTCAGAGAAAATTGCCATTTTTTCTTCGCAGGGTGATTAGCATATAAATTTGCTGAAATAAAATCAATTGGAAAGCTTTTTTTCATTTCACCGTACTGAATATGAAGGTTACTTCCTGCAAATTTAAGATTAAACTGGGTCATATTTAGCCCATGAGCCCAGCCATCTAGTGAAAGCGTAGGAATAGTACCACTAAGAACAATTTTTTCTACTGGGAAAACAGATAACCAGTCAGTAAGTGAAATATCCTTAATTGCAAGATGAAAACGAGTTGATAAAGTATCCAGATCCGTAGCGTCACCCTCAAAACGAGCTGATAATTCGATGGGAACTTCTTTTTTGCCTTGATAAGCGACAGTAAAGTTCCCTTCAAGAAAATGTCGTTTTCCAAAACCTAACAAATTAACGTTGATATTATTTATATTAAGAGGAAGAGCATGATAAGGCTCTAGTCGAATATTAACATTTTTAATCCCAATTCTATCAACAGCAAACAAACTGGCTACCACATTTTCAATGTTGGAAGAAGGTGAAGCAGCATAATTAAACCCAGATAATGACCACTGGCCATTATTCTGCTGAGTCACGGTTAAGGAAGTCTCTCTGGCAAACAAGGTGCCCGGCTCAAGCTGCCAATGAAAAAGTGATTTAACCAGATTAATTCCAAGATCAAACTCCTGAATCTGCAAACTAGGAAGTGAGGCGTTGGGTTGTGAAATAGTGACATTTTTAAATTTAAGCATGGGTTGTAGCCAGTGCCATGACCCTGATACTGTATCAAAGTTGATTGATAAGTGAACTGTTTTAGAAACGAATTCAATGATTTGTGATCGATACTGATTCAAAATGGGCGTAAATGCTCGAGCAGCTCCAACGAGCACACCCGAAATGAGGATAAAAATGACAAAGAGATAGATTAAAACACGAAGTATATAATTATTCCTGTGCACCATATGACTCTCTCACAGCTAAAACAGCTTGAAGCCATGGCCACAACAATACACTTGTTCCAATAGAAAAAGCATATCCAACCGAGTCAGGAGGTTGTCCAACCAATCCCTGAATAACCCCAATAATTAATTTATAAATTGCTATTAAAACGCCAACAATAACCGCTGACTGCCAAACTGGAAAAAGTCGAACCTGCCGTTGCCATTTATCCATAATAAAAGCAATGGCAGCTAATGCTAGGGCATGTTCTCCAAGCAAGGTTCCATTCAAGGCATCAAGAACAATTCCCATTAACCAAGCAACACCAATGTTGACTGTCTCAGGTAAAACCATTACCCAATATAAAATAACTAAGGCCATCCACTCTGGGCGATACCAAACACTCCATAAAGGCATCGGTAAAATACCAAGGAGAAGAGCTACAAATAAACTCAGCAGAATTAAACCATAGGGTATGCTTCTTGGATGTGTCATGGGTTTCTATACTCAATTAGTCGGTGCAACAAATGAAGTCGTTGGTACTTGCCTTTCTTTACTGATTTGAACAAGGTCCTGCTTGGCCTCTTCATAAACAGCCTGAGCAGGCAACCACATCAGCAGCACTTGTCGACTTTCATTTAAATTAGCGGCTGGCTCAACGGTAATTGTTGCAAAAGGCTCCCCGGACTGAAAATCGACCGTTTTGACCACACCCAAAGGATATCCAACTGGATACAGCAAGTCCAAGCCAGAGGTCAATAATTTATCACCGACTTTAATATCTGCCGTATCAGGCACATTAGTCAAAGATAAAGGCCGTTGTGGTCCAGTACCAGCCGCAATTGCACGTACACCTGTGCGCACATCCTGAACAGGTACCGCACTGCGTGAATCAGTAATCAACATAACACGGCTAGTTAAAAAACCGACCTGAATAACTTGACCCATCACTCCTGTGGCATCAATGACGGGTTGTCCAACAAAGACACCATTTTGGGAACCTTTATCGAGAATCGCTTGAGAAAGATAAGGATCAACATCAACTGCCAAAATCTGCGCCATTTTAACATTGCTTGTTAAATAAGATGCTGACTTAAGCAAGGCGCGCAATTGTGCATTTTCACGCTCCAACTCAAGAATTTTTTGAATTTGTGCTTGCTGCAATAACAGTTCTGCATTCAAATCGGCATTCTCTGTCAAGAGCTTTTGATGTGTTGTAAAACTGTCTTTGGCCCACCCCAACACATCAAACGGAGCTGATATTGCAAATTGCAAGGGCGCAACAGCCGCTGACAATGCGATATGCAATCGTTCTGACTGTTGTTTTTTTTGATCATAAAACATGATGCATAGTGATAATGCAAACAATATGATAAAACGAAAATTAGGTGCTGAGTGTCGCTGGAAAAGCAAGGGCTGACTCCTTATTCATGTGACAAGAATTCAGCACCAATCGTATCCATCATTTCCAGTGCCCGTCCGCCACCGCGAGCTACACAGGTCAGAGGATCCTCTGCAACGATAACAGGTAAGCCAGTTTCTTCCATTAGCAAGCGATCAAGGTCTCTCAATAATGCTCCACCGCCAGTTAAAACCATTCCCCGTTCGGCAATATCCGAAGCCAGCTCAGGCGGTGCCTGCTCAAGTGCAGCACGAACTGCACCAACAATACCCGATAAGGGCTCTTGCAAGGCCTCTAATACTTCATTGCTATTCAGGTGGAAACTACGAGGAACACCCTCAGCTAAGTTACGCCCTCGAACTTCAAGCTCAGTAATTTCATTAGTTGGGAATGCAGTTCCAATTTGCTGTTTAATGCGTTCGGCTGTTGTTTCACCAATGAGAATACCATAGTTTCGGCGCACATAATTCACGATTGCCTCATCAAAACGATCGCCTCCGATACGCACTGAAGCAGCATAAACAATACCACTAAGGGAAATAATAGCCACCTCAGTTGTACCCCCACCTATATCAACAACCAAGCATCCATTAGCTTCATCAACTGGCATACCCGCACCCATCGCAGCAGCCATAGGCTCTTCAATCAAATAGACTTCACGTGCCCCTGCGCCCATTGCAGACTCACGGATAGCACGACGCTCAACCTGAGTAGAACCACAAGGAACACAAACGAGAACACGAGGACTAGGACGTAAAATTTTGTTTTCGTGAACTTTATTAATAAAGTGCTGCAACATTTTTTCTGTCACATGAAAGTCAGCAATGACGCCATCTTTCAATGGTCGGATTGCAACAATATTACCAGGCGTGCGTCCGAGCATTAATTTGGCCTCTAAACCAACGGCAGCTACACGGCGTTGCCCATTCATGGGATCTTGGCGGATCGCAACAACAGAGGGTTCATTCAAGACAATGCCTTGCCTGCGCACATATATCAGCGTATTTGCTGTACCCAGATCGATAGATAAATCATTTGAAAAGTAACCACGCAATTTTTTTAACATGAAATAACCCACCACGGATAAAAATTATTAAAACAACTCACATCTATAATTTACAGGAAAATAAACCCGTTAGCAAAATAAACGATAAAAATTATCAGATGTGGCCTTAGCAATGATAGCATAATCAAGCTCAAGCAACTCTGCTATTTTTTCAGCCACATATTTGACATAGGCTGGCTCATTCGGTTTACCTCGGTATGGCATAGGAGCAAGATAAGGAGAATCAGTTTCTATTAACATTCGGTCAAGAGGAATATGTTTGACAAGCGACTGCAGATCCGTGGCATTTTTAAAAGTGATAATGCCTGAAAAAGAAATATAAAATCCCAATTCCATGGCTTGCTTTGCCACACTCAATGTTTCAGTGAAACAATGCATAACCCCACCTACTTCATGAGCTTTTTCTTCTTTTAAAATACGGATAGTATCTTCACTGGCTTCACGGGTATGAATAATTAAGGGCTTACCCAGCTCGCGAGCAGCCCGGATGTGACAGCGAAAACGCTCCTGTTGCCAGGTACGATCACCCTGAACATGATAGTAATCCAAACCAGTTTCACCAATGGCAATAACAACCTCATCCGAGGCAAGCTTAAGTAAATCGTCAAGAGATGGCTCTATTGTATCTTGCTCCGCAGGATGCAGGCCTACGCTGGCACTCACGTCAGGATAGGTATGCGCAATTTGGAGAACAGAGTGGCAATTATTCATATCAACAGAAACACAAAGAAAGTGGCTGACACCAACATTACGAGCAGCGTCCAGTGCAGCATCCAGTGAATTGCCATAGGGGGTAAGATCAAGTCGGTCTAAATGACAGTGTGAATCAATTATACCCCTCAATAATGACTCTGCAGCATTGTTGCAAGCTTGCTCGGCATCAGTCATGTATTCGGTATACACTTCTTCGCCTCTCTCGCTTGCGCCTCGCTGCAAAACCATTCTTGAGGGGTATATATCTCTCGATAATGATTCTGCAGCATTGTTGCAAGCTTGCTCGGCATCAGTCATGTATTCGGTATACACTCCCTCGCCTCTCTCGCTTGCGCCTCGCTGCAAAACCATTTTTGAGGGGTATAACATAATTACATTGTATCCGTTGGTCTGTCTGCGGTTAAACCACCTGCAAGGTAGGTTTCTATTTTAGCCCGAAGTTCAGTAGAATCCTCACCAAACTGGACACCAATTCCTGGTACAAGTGCTCCTTGAGCGCACAATGGCGTAATCCATGCCACCCGACCGTGAATGGTATATTTTTCAGGTTCATCAATTAGTTTAATTAAGAGGAAAACTTCATCACCCAAGTTAAACAATTTATCTGTTTTAACAAAGAGGGCTCCGTTGCTTATAAATGGCATATAGAGTCGAAAGAGACTAGTCTTATCCTGAATATTCACAAAAAAAACATCACCGCCATCACCAAATGTGGCTGAAGCAGGAGGTTGGTCTGGAGTAGTAGCTGGACTCATCACTGAACCTCAAGTCGATGACGCAAATACAATTACGAGGAGTATAAAAAACAAATGGTGCCCAGAGCCGGGGTCGAACCGGCATGGGATGTTAAGTCCCGAGGGATTTTAAGTCCCTTGCGTCTACCTATTTCGCCACCTGGGCATATCTATGATATCTATACGTCGCACTCTGCGATATTCTCATTACACTCTTTTGGGAAAATCCTCCCTATTACCGTCGCCACCCTCTTTCTTTATTCCACACACCAAAACAGTATGTAAAAAAAGAGCATTTAAACGAAATATGGAGGCTGAGGCCGGAATCGAACCGGCGTACACGGCTTTGCAGGCCGCTGCATAACCACTCTGCCACCCAGCCTTTATGCAAAAGACATACGCAATAAGAAATTGGAGCGGGAAACGAGACTCGAACTCGCGACCCTAACCTTGGCAAGGTTATGCTCTACCAACTGAGCTATTCCCGCTTTGAGAGGTGTATTCTATAGCAAGAAAGTTTTGTGTCAATAGCTTAAATTAAAATTTTTTTGCTCTGCAGAGGAAGTGTTCGGTATTTAATCAATAAAGGCTATAAAGAAAAGGCCTCGGTATTAGGAGCTGCGTTAAAGCGATTAAAATCCGTATTGATTACTTCTGGAATCTCGTACCCTGTCGTATGCAAATTAACCAACAAACCTGTATAAGAATCAATCTTTTGATTCGCTCCTATTTTTGCATGTGCAAAATCAGATTGCATTAATTCGGCTACACAGTATTGAATGGGATCTTGTGTCATATAACTCTTGTATATGCGCAACGAACCATTCGATTCCTCATATAATGTTTTAATAAAATCAAGCATTTCACTATCGGTTGGCTTATAATGTCCGCTATTGTTTGTAACTTGAACAAGCTCACCCTGTTCAAATTGGATGGTACCTGCAGCTAATACTTTTTTACCATTTGCCAAATAAGAATGATGCTTACCATCATTACAACATAATAACTGCGGCTCTGAATTCAAATTATAGATCAAACAAAAAACATACTCACCATCAGGAATCGTTCCATTAGTAAACTTAAAAGGCATTTCATCCATATTAATTGCAAATTGGGTTTGCTCCTCAATTAACAAATATTTTATAGACGAATTCAGCTCGCCATTTTGTTGTAATATTCTTTGCTTCTTTCTTTCAGGTTTGAATTCACTTTTCATTGAAATAGCACGCTTTAAAACATTGTTTCGCCACATAATCGGAGTAAAATTGAAAAAAGTAATTTTGTTCTTTGAAAAAGCTTCTTGCTCATTATCTCTTTTACGCTTTTTCAGTATTATGTCGGTTTGCTGTTCATTTTTAGTGATTTCCTGGGAAAGTTCATCACTTAAAATATGACTTGTTTCTTTTTCAGCTATTTGTTTAGCCATTACACACCTCTTATTTTTAATTCACATATTGTTTTATATTTAATTATTGTAACAACAATTCATTAAAAAAATATTAAGTGGGTATTTTAGTAGCTAGGAATCCTCTGTGCCGGACAGTTTTGCCATTGTCATGCCAGCGCAGGCTGGCATCCAGCTTTTTACCCCTGGATGCCAGCCTGCGCTGGCATGACAACGTTGTAAGAAATAAAAAATGCCCGGCACAGAGCTAGGAATCTCTACTGCGGTCAGTATAAAGAATAGGGAACAATAAGACCATCAAGCGTATTATGCATTTGCAAACCAGGCTTGGTGGACTTAAGTTTGACAGAATAATAATCAGACCCAAGTTGTTTTTGAATAAATTCTGCCTCTGCTGTATTGTGAATTTTTTGATTGAAATCTCCTGCAAGCACAATGTGATGCGAAGCAGCAAGCTCTGCAAGCTCTTTTATTAATACAGAGGCTTGATTAGCCGATTGATTCATGACTGCAAAATTCGCGTGAAAACTGGCAACCAAAATAAGATTGTCCAATTTTGTTTGTTTAAAAGCTGCAATCAGTAATTGCCCAATTTCATTGTCAGAATAATTACCACGAATCAATGCACACAAATCGTGTTTGAATGCATCAATTTTTCTTTGTTCATCGATAGCATTCTCCATACTGATTCGTTGAAACTGGCGATTATCATATAGAATAGCGGGAGCATAAAAGACTGGCTTTTTCTCATGAAAACACTCCAAATAGCTGCGTCCATTAGCTCTTAATCCTTTCAAAAAAAAAGAAAATGCCAAATCATCCGTTTGTAGTTCTTGAATCGTAAAAAAATTAAGCTCTTTTTTTGCAAGAGAAATTTCTATTCTTTTCCCGACTAATGAACCAAGAGAACACATTCGTTCGTGGAATTCCTCCTCATCTTCAAAATAAAACTTGGTGACAGGCGGTAAACTCATGACAGGCAAATTGGATTCTAAACCAACTAGCTCTAGCTGCTTTTTTTTATGTCCATGATCCGGCTCTTTCAACAACGTAAGCCGTAATTTGATGCCATAAAATTTAAGTTGCTCTTCAATTTGAGAAAAGATAGGTGAATTTAATACCCATATAAGTGGCAGATTTAATCGCACAAGCACTTCACCTTCAGGCTGAGGTTGATAAAGACGAAGTGTTTTTCTAATCAGCAAATTGAGTGTGCCAATATGCATCTGACCCAGGGTCGTAGCGAAATCCCCTTCAAGAAGGTAATGATCACTCGATTGCGTACTAACAATGTTTTTTTTACTTAACATAGACACACTTCTTTATCTTGTTTAGGGTCGATTATTTTCGCTTAAAAGTTGGCAGCATTCTCCGCATAATCTGATTTTTATCAATAAATAAATGCTTAAGGGCGTCCAACACATGACCTGCAACAATGATAGTAATCAATATTGCTAAATATTTATGAAAAGTGACAAATTGTTGTGCCGTAATTTGATCCTGCGCTGCAATTAATGTCGGTAATTTAAAACTTAGCCAATAAACCTCTCTTCCGGCACTTTGACTCAAATAAATACCTGAAATGGGTAAAGCAAACATCATGACATACAAGATAAAATGACCCAGGTAAGCAAGTTTTCGCTCATACTTTGGCAATAAACCATCCAGCGTTGGATAATGATGCGTCAAACGCCAGATTACACGTAATGCCACTAAGAATAATATCATTGTGCCAATTTGTTTATGGATAGAAAACAAATCGATTTGTCGGCTAAATTCTTCAAAATAAGCTAAAACCACCCCGATCGCTAAATTTAAAATTATCAGCAAAGCAATTGTCCAATGAAAAAACTTCGCTACTTTTGAATAGTTATCTGGATAATCTGACATTTTTTTCCTATTAACTGTGGTTTAGGTCGTTTCGATGGTATCAAAGCAGGAGGGAATGTCAACAGGTTTTTGAACGAATAGCGTGGCAAGTTATAGGTAGACTCTCCGCGATTGAGATCGCGAATTTCTAAAATATTTTTGAACGCTCGATGTCATGCCAGCGCAGGATGTCATGCCAGCGCAGGCTGGCATGACATCGAGCGTTCAAATACATAGTGCAAATCCCGTAATCTCAATCGCGAAGACCATATTCCTCTAAAAATGATAACTTAACCCTAACGAAGCAAAGTTTGATGTAGCAATATCATTACCACCTACAATTTGTGACCAGGAAACATCGGTACTCAAATGTTGTGTCAAATCATAACTCACACCAACTGCATAAGTTGGTCGAAATTCATCAATGTTTTTAGTTCCATAATCCAGATTGGCATTTATCTGATTTGGTTGCACATTAACGTAGACTGAGCTATCAACGCCTTGTGTCATAACATAGGCGGCACCGCCTTTTGCATAAATATTAATTTTCTGTGTCAAAGGCAATGATACTTTTGCCACTGCATCTATTGCACCTTGATAAAGCGATAGATCAGCGCCTCTCACTCCATCAATATTATTCACATCTGTATGGCTGTATTGAGTGTAACCACTTTCCAGGGATAAATATTTATTGAACTGGTATCCCAGATAGGCACGCGCACCTAGATTACCATTATCTACATCCGTCTTATCATTAGGGTCTGTTGACAATTGGTTCTTTAGCTGCAAAAAGAGTGTAATCGGTAAAAATTGGTTCTTGTTTTCGTTAAATAGCTTGCTATTCGCCTC
>JABEVJ010000026.1 GCA_013043985.1 Legionellales bacterium
GTTTGTTTGAGTATAGTGAGGTGTAGTGGGTTTACCGCTCAACAATTTCCAGGTATACTTCTTCGGTATGATTTTTTGTAGGAATGATATAACGGCGAAATACGCCAAGCCAGTTATAAGTATATTTGATGCTTTAAGCGAAAGTGGCGAAATTGGTAGACGCGCTGGATTTAGGTTCCAGTGGGGCAACCCTTGAGAGTTCGAGTCTCTCCTTTCGCACCATATTAAATACGTTTCCCATAACTTAAAGAAAGTATGAGAAATGTATGCTATACCCAGCGTATTCGCATCGTGAAACGCTTCGGGTATAGACCTCTTTCTTTCAAAAAAAATCGATCGGCGGCCAATTTTTCAAATAAATGAGGAATTATTAAATGCAAGTTTCTGTTGAATCCATAGGCGCGCTTCAGCGTCGCTTAGTTATTGAATTACCCTGGACAACTTTTGAGTCACGTGAGTCGAAAGAGTTAAAAAAATTACAACAAAGAGCTAAAATAGCAGGTTTCCGTCCAGGTAAAGCACCTCTTGATATCGTTCGCCGTCAAACACCAGAGCTAAAAGAGATGGTTGCCGCAGAGTTGTTTCGAGAAAATATTGAAGAAGCACTTGAAAAAGTCAACAACAACCCCGATTTAACTAAATTAGCGATGGCAAGTGAGCCGCGTCTTGAACCAGTAAATATAGAAAATGGACAACCAGTTAAGCTGAGTTGTGTATTTGAAGTTTATCCTGAAATTGATATGAAGCTGTTAAATGACATCGAAGTAAAAAGACAGACAGCTACCTTGGAAGAGGCTGATTTGGATGCTGCACTTGAAAAATTGAGAGGCTTGTTCTGTGAGTGGATAAGTGTGACCCGTGCTGCTCAAAGCGGTGATCGAATTCAGATGGATTTTGAAGGGTTTATCGATGAACAACCCTTCTCAGGCAATGCTGCCAAAGATTTTCAGCTGCAATTAGGCAGTCATCGGATGATTAATGGTTTTGAAGAGGGCTTGCTGGGCGTTGTTCCTGGTGAAGAACGCACCTTGAACCTGACTTTTCCAGAAGAATATCATGCAGCTGATTTGGCAGGCAAACCAGTTAAATTCAATGTGAAAGTACATCTCGTTGAAGAGCCTAAACTCCCTGAGTTAGGCGAAGAGTTAGCGAAGAAGCTGGGAGTAGCAGATGGATCAATTGAAGAGTTACGCCAGGTTACACGAGTAGACTTGAGCCGTGAGCTTGATATTACCATGCGGAATCGACTTAAAGAAGAAATCTTTAAAAAGTGGTTGAACAATAATATTTTTGAGGTTCCCACTTCTTTAGTCCTCAGAGAGGCCAATGAGCTTTTGAATGAAATTAAGGCAAAGCGCAAAGCGAATATAAACAAGGAGGCTATTTTGCCTGCCCTGTTTGAAGAGGCAAAAAAACGAGTCATGCTCGGTTTGTTAATTAACAAGATGGTTGAGCTTCATGAGATTAAGCCACATCCTGAACGTATTCAAGCCTTAATTGAACAACGAGCTTCAGCATATGAGAATCAAGAAGATGTGATTAAAATGTTTCTCAATGATAAAGAGCTCAAACGTGAAATGGAGTTTTTGTCAATTGAAGAGCAAGTGGTTGAAAAACTATTGACCACAGCGATTGTCATTGATGAGATTTTGAGTTTTGAAGACCTAATGCAACGTCGGTAGTATACCCCGGCAGGTCAATCGAACAACGTCGCAGATTCAATTTCGAGGAGTATTATGAATAATATAAATAGCATGAGCAGTATGCCGCTAATGATGAACAGGAATGAAATAATTGAGCAATTAATTGAAACCAGGAATTCAACTTTGGTTCCAATGGTTGTTGAGCAAAGTTCGCGTGGTGAGCGCGCCTATGATATTTATTCCCGGCTCTTAAAAGAGCGGATTATTTTTATGGTTGGTGAAGTTGAGGATCATATGGCCAACCTGATTGTTGCTCAGTTGCTGTTTCTTGAATCGGAAAATCCTGATAAAGATATCGCACTGTATATTAACTCACCTGGTGGCGTGGTTACATCAGGTCTTGCCATTTACGATACAATGCAGTTTATTAAACCGAATGTTAGTACATTATGCATTGGGCAGGCGTGCAGCATAGCTGCTGTGATGTTGGCGGCAGGGGAGAAAGGTAAACGTTTATGTCTACCTAACTCACGAGTCATGATTCATCAAGTTCTGGGAGGATACCGTGGCCAAGCAACCGATATAGAAATCCATGCAAAAGAAACTCGGGTCATTAGGGAAAAGCTGGATGAGATACTTGGCTTTCATACTGGTAAATCAGCTTCACAAATTAATATTGATACTGAGCGTGATAACTTTATGAGTCCTGAAGAAGCTATGGAGTACGGTTTGGTTGATGCTATAATGCATAAGCGCGATGGGACTATCAAACGAAAAGAGGAAACGGAGTAATTAATTTATTCTCTTAAAAATAATTTTGCTAGTACTTCGTCAAATTTCATTTTGAAGTGCAGTATATATAGTCGCTGTCGCGTAATGAGGAAATGACAACAAGTATGTGAAAACACTCGTCATTGCGAGGAGTTTACGACGAAGCAATCCAGAAAGTAACTTAATGATTTTACTATATTTTCACTGGATTGCTTCGTCGCTGCGCTTCTCGCAATGACGCCTTCATTGTCATATATTTGTAGCTATTCTACATTACGCGACAGCGGCTATTTTAGTCTCAGCGATAGCAAAAACAGCGTTCCAGGTACAAAAGCATCCTTCTGGATACTGCGGAGAAGCCGCGGCAGGAAGAAGGAGAGCAGTAAAACACATTTCGTAGGAATTAATAATGACTAATGAATCTAACTATGACTCTCCCTCAACGCATGAAAAAAAAATAGTTTGTTCCTTTTGCGGAAAACATCAGAGTGATGTAAAAAAATTAATTGCCGGTCCTTCGGTTCACATTTGTGATGAGTGTGTTTCACTGTGTAACGATATTATCAAAGAAGAATTGCAACAAGATTCTGTCCGGATGAAGACCGATAGCTTACCTGCTCCCAGCCACATATTTGAAATTTTAAACCAATATGTTATCGGGCAAGAACAGGCAAAAAAGGTACTGTCTGTCGCAGTTTATAATCACTATAAGCGCTTACGTTATGGCGAAGGAAACATTGATGACGTTGAGCTAGGAAAAAGCAATATTCTCCTGATAGGTCCTACAGGCAGTGGCAAAACCTTGCTTGCAGAGACTTTGGCTCGTATTTTAAACGTACCTTTTGCAATTGCTGACGCGACCACACTGACTGAGGCTGGTTATGTTGGTGAAGATGTAGAGAATATTATTCAAAAACTTTTGCAAAAGTGCGATTATGATGTTAATAAAGCGCAGCAAGGTATTGTTTATATTGATGAAATTGATAAAATATCGCGAAAATCTGAAAATCCATCAATTACACGTGATGTTTCAGGAGAGGGCGTTCAACAAGCGCTATTAAAGCTGATTGAAGGAACGGTTGCCTCAATTCCTCCTCAGGGTGGACGAAAACATCCCCAACAGGAGTTTTTGCAGGTTAATACATCCCATATTCTGTTTATTTGTGGAGGCGCATTTGCCGGACTGGAGCGAGTCATTCGTGAACGTTCAGAAAGTGCAGGAATAGGATTTTCAGCGGAGGTTCGCAGCAAAGATCTCACGCGTGAAACCAGTCGCATTTTAAAAGGTGTTGAGCCTGAAGATTTAATTAAATTTGGCTTGATTCCAGAGTTTGTAGGGCGATTGCCAGTGATTGCCTGTCTGGATGAATTAGATATTGTGAGCTTAACCAAAATTTTATATGAACCCAAAAATTCATTAGTGAAGCAGTACCGGAAATTATTTGAAATGGAAGGTGTTGATTTAGAGTTTCGACCGGAGTCTCTTGATGCAGTTGCTAAAAAAGCAATGGAGCGTAAAACAGGAGCCCGAGGATTACGCTCAATTTTGGAGACTATTTTGCTTGATGTTATGTTTCAGTTACCAAGTTTGGTTGGAGTGACTAAGGTTGTGATTGACGAAGCTTGTATCTTGGGTCATTCTGAACCTTTATTGATTTACGGCGAAAGTGAACAACTTGCATCAGGTAGTGAAGGTGCTTTATAACAACCTAGGACGAAATTATTATCATGTCAGATCCCATTGAAAATCCTGCTTTAGAACTAATATCGGAAGAAACCCGTTTTCCAGCATTACCTTTGAGAGATCTTGTTGTTTTCCCGCATATGGTTGTGCCGCTCTTTGTTGGGCGGAAGAAATCTATTCTTGCATTGGATGATTCTGCACTGCAATATGATAAAAAGATATTTCTTGCCGCGCAAAAAAATCCAAATACCGATGATCCTAGCTCAAGTGATTTATATGAGATTGGTTGTATTGCCAATATTTTGCAAATGTTGAAATTGCCGGATGGTACTATAAAAGTTCTTGTTGAAGGAATTGAAAGAGCAAAGATTGTCAAAGTTCATGGTGAGGATCCCTATATTTCTGTCCAAATTGAACGCTTTACGCAAGAAGCTCCTGCTGAACGTGATATGGAAGTGCTTACAAAAGCAGTACTTTCTGAGTTTGAGCAATATCTCAAATTAAATAAAAAAATTCCACCTGAAGCGATGGCAACCTTGTTAGGGATTGCTGATGCAGGTCGTTTGGCCGACAGCGTAGCGGCTCATATGCCACTCAAAGTTGTTGATAAACAAAAAATATTGGCAGCTACCGACATAATTAAACGCGTTGAAGAATTGATTGGACTCATTCAAAATGAAGTTGATTTAATCAACGTAGAAAATCGCATTAAAGGTCGCGTAAAACGCCAAATGGAGAAAAAGCAACGCGAATATTATCTTAACGAGCAAATTGAAGCGATTAAGAAAGAATTGGGAGAACTGGAAGAATCAGGAAACGAGCAGGATGATTTTCTGAAACGGATTGAAAGTTCTGGCATGTCTCAAGAGGCAATGACCAAAGCAAAGGCTGAATTAAATAAATTAAAACTCATGCCTCCCATGTCTGCTGAAGCTACTGTTTCACGCAATTATTTGGATACTTTGCTTGCTACTCCCTGGAAGCAGGCGACAAAAATCAGCCATAACCTTGAAAAATCTGAATCGATACTTGAGCATGATCATTATGGATTAAAAGAAGTTAAAGAACGCATTATTGAGTATCTGGCAGTGCAAAAACGGGTACGTAAACTGAAAGGCCCTGTTCTGTGTCTTGTTGGACCGCCTGGTGTCGGTAAAACATCATTGGGTGAATCAATCGCCCGTGCCACAGGCCGAAAATTTGTTCGTGTTTCACTTGGCGGTGTTCGAGATGAAGCTGAAATTCGTGGGCATCGACGTACATATATTGGTGCATTACCAGGTAAAATCATTCAGAAATTAAGTAAAGTTGGCGTGAAAAATCCCTTATTCCTACTTGATGAAGTTGATAAAATGTCAACCGATTTTCGTGGTGATCCGTCATCGGCCTTACTTGAAGTGCTCGATCCTGAACAAAATAACACCTTTAATGATCATTATCTTGAGGTGGATTATGATTTGTCCAATGTGATGTTTGTTTGCACGGCAAATACCTTGAATATACCTCCCGCCTTGCTTGATCGTATGGAGGTTATCCGAATACCCGGATACACCGAAGATGAAAAGGTTCACATTGCAGAACAACATTTAATTCCAAAAGACATCAAGCAAACTGGCTTGAAAAAACATGAAATAATTTTACCGGAAGAAACTTTGCGTGATATTGTGCGCCATTATACCCGTGAAGCAGGTGTGCGCAGTCTTGAGCGTGAAATTGCGAAAATTTGTCGCAAAGTTGTTAAAAGACTTTTGGGTCGCTCTGGTGTAACCCAGATTGATGTGACCCCACAAAACCTTGAAGATTTTTTAGGCGTGCGTAAATTCCGTTATGGCATTGCGGAGGAGCGTGATCAGGTAGGACAGGTGACTGGTTTGGCTTGGACCGAGGTTGGTGGCGAATTGCTAACTATTGAGGCTGCGGTTATCCCCGGTAAAGGAAAGACCAGCTCAACAGGTCATCTAGGTGATGTCATGCAGGAATCTATACAGGCTGCTATGACTGTTGTGCGCAGTCGAGCCAGGCAGTGGGGTATTTTGCCAGATTTTTATGATAAGCATGATATTCATGTGCATGTGCCTGAGGGCGCCACACCTAAAGATGGACCTAGCGCGGGGATTGCCATGTGTACTGCATTGGTGTCAGCATTGACATCAATTCCAGTCAAAGCCAGTGTTGCCATGACAGGTGAAATTACCTTGCGAGGTGAGGTACTACCTATTGGCGGCTTAAAAGAAAAATTGCTTGCGGCACACCGTGGTGGAATTAAAACGGTCATTATTCCTATTGAAAATCGCAAAAATTTAAAGGAAATTCCTGAAAATATAACGGGTCTATTGGATATAAGACCAGTTCGTTGGATTGATGAAGTGTTGGCAATTGCTTTACAGCATTTGCCGGAACCTCTGCCAGAAGTTTTACCAGAAACAACCTCATTGGGTAAAGATTTACCAGTGGTACCAACAACCATCGTTACCAGTAAGAAGGGTAGAGCTAAAAAAAATCCAGAAGTGAGTGATAAGGCGAATTAGTCAGGGGGTATATTACGCGAGAGCAACTATATACCTAACCACTTTTCATAAACACGCACCACACGAAAATTCTCTTCTTGAACCTCAATAACCCGACCTAACTCAGCAAGTTTAATTGGATGTTGTAGTTGGTAGGTGCAAGGCAAAATGATTTCGGAAATACGCTCCATCTTCAGCAAGTCAGGATTAATTGATGAAACGCGTTGATTGTACACTTTATTTTTGACATTTTCGCCGCGCATGGCAATAAAACTCATCAATCCAAAATGAGATTCGGTAAAACCACCATTTAGACGACGCATTGCCAATGGAATACGATATCGCTCAGCATGATTGAGGCTGGTAAAATAATCACCAGAATGTTGCACCTGCTTTTCCAGGTTAGCCTGATTACGGGCTTGTATGCGCTGAAGACACATATCTAAAAAGTCATTAAGTGAACTTAATAAATTACCCTCAAGATCAGAAATCTCGGTAATAATGGGTAGTTCAAATACTTGGAACACTTTATAGGTATTGGCTCGTTTGCGGTCAATATTAGTTAAAGTTTCGTTTTGAAAAATCGATAAATTTGTTGCTGTCATGTTATTATAGGTATCCAGTTGTTCTTATATTAAAAGGGAATGACTTCATTTTACCAAGTAAATATTAAGTTAGCCTTAGGTGTGTTGTATGTCAGCTCAAGATAATATTGTTTTCTCACTATTTTTAATTTTTTCCGGTGCTGCGATTTTATCAACAGTAGCGCTCTGGACAAGACAATCTTTGTTAGTAGGATATATGATACTCGGTTTAATACTCGGTCCTTCTGTGTTGAATTGGTTTAGCGATGCATCTGAGATCAGTCAAATTGGTGAAATTGGTATTATTTTCTTGTTATTTTTATTGGGTCTGCATTTAGAGCCTCAAAATCTCTTGCACATGTTTCGCAAGGCCACGGGAGTGGCTTTGGTCAGCTCCTTAGTTTTTATGGCACTCGGCGTTATAGTTGCGCGCATATTCTCATTTACCTGGCCTGAATCTTGGATTATTGGTGCAGCGATGATGTTTTCTAGTACTATTATCGGCTTAAAATTGTTGCCAACCACGATTCTGCATCATCAACATACTGGTGAGGTAATGATCAGTGTTTTGCTTATGCAGGATTTAATAGCGATTATTAGCCTAGTATTATTACAAGGCGAGCAGTTGGGTGGAGTTTCATTAAGCACTATACTTTTGTTGATTATTGCATTACCTGCTTTATTGTTAGTCGCTTTTATTATGGAAAGATGGATATTGCGTCCATTGCTTGCCCGATTTGATCAAGTGCAAGAGTATTTATTTTTGATTGCTATTGGTTGGTGTCTGGGAATGGCAGAGCTGGCTACTTTATTTAAATTATCAGCAGAAATTGGTGCATTTATTGGCGGTGTTGCGATTGCAGCAAGTCCAATTGCACGATTTATTGCAGAAAGTTTAAAACCTCTTCGTGATTTTTTTCTGGTTATGTTTTTTTTCGCGGTTGGTGCAGAGTTTGATATTTTTTCATTAAAAATTATCATTATTCCAGCTCTTGTTTTAACTGCGATTACTATTTTAGTAAAACCCTGGACATTTAAGTACCTATTACGCTGGAGTGGCGAGTCGAAGAAAGTTTCATGGGAAGCCGGGGTGCGTTTAGCGCAAGGCAGTGAGTTTTCACTGTTACTAGCAAGCATGGCGGCTGGCAGTCAAATTATCAGTAACAATGCTTTTTCTTTAATTCAAGCTATGACAATGCTCTCATTTATCATATCTTCATATTGGGTAGTAATGCGTTATCCGACGCCTTTGGCATTCAAAGAAAATTTACGGCGGGATTAAGTAGTGGTTTATCATATAGAAAAACAATCGGGTTTATTGCTGCCAGCTGAGTTCATTGAATCCCCAAATCAAGATGACAGGCCAGACACCTCTGACATTGATTTAATAGTGATCCATAGTATTAGTTTACCGCCACAACAGTTTCATGGTGAGGCAGTGAAAGCTTTTTTTCAAAACCAGCTCGATCCTGACGCACACCCGTATTTCACTGAAATAGCCCACTTAAAAGTCTCAGCACATCTTTTCATCCGGCGAGAAGGGCAGATTATTCAATTTGTTTCTTTCCATAAAAGAGCCTGGCACGCTGGAAAATCAGAGTTTGCAGGACGCTCAGGTTGTAATGATTTTTCAATTGGAATTGAGCTTGAGGGAGCAGATGATATCCCTTATACCTTAATTCAATACACGACATTGAAGGATATCTGTATTCTATTGCGCCAGTCTTATGCTAGAATTACAAATGATCGAATTGTTGGCCATTCAGATATAGCAAGCGGTAGAAAAACTGATCCGGGTAGCGCATTTGAGTGGGAATTTTTTAGAGGGTTATTTATATGACATTAATTTCAATAATGATTTGCTTGTTATTAGAGCGCTGGAAAGATGTTTTGCGCCCCTTCCGAACTCGAAAAGCTTTTATTTGTTACGCTTCTTTTTTGCAACGGCATTTGAAAACAGCGGCTGTCTTTGGTTCGTGGCCTGGAATAATTGTTATTTTCTTGCCATTGGTGATTTTGGTCGCACTCATCCAATTTGCCTTACACCAATTTTGGTATGGTATTCTAGCTTGGGTTTTTAATACTCTTGTTTTACTCTATTGTTTAGAACCACATAACTGTTATAAATTATTGTGTCAGCAATGGTGCGAAAAAAAGCAAAATGGGGATATCTCTGAAACAAGTTCAGAAAAGACGGACTCAGTTGATGACTCATTTTTCTTGTTTAATCAACGAGTGTTCGCGGTTTTATTTTGGTTTTGCTTATTTGGAGCGGTGGGGGCTTTATTTTATCGAGCAGTGACCGTTTGTCGGCAGAATGCGATTGTTGCAAACTCTGAGCTTAATGGTTATTTTGGGTTATTGACACAACTTACTCACTATCTTGATTGGATTCCTATTCGATTACTAGCCGCTAGTTTTGCATTAACAGGAAATTTTACACCTGCTTTTCAATCCCTTATGCGTGGTTTCTTTCAATGCCCGGATAATAATGAAATGTTTTTAAAGGAAGTTGGCATTTCAGCATTACAAGAAACAGCTAAGGTAAGTGGAGTAGCTGCACAAAATTTACTTTTCCGCAGTCTTGTTCTTTGGTTAGTATTTTTAGCGGTGTTGACATTAACAGCGATTGTGAAGTAAACGCCAGTGCATGAGCATTTTTTAACACTGTATTTGGACAAAAAAATCTCATGACGATACTATCTAGGATTTGGCGACAAAAACGAGTATAATACAGCTCAATTTTAAACCCGAAAAATAAGGGAAACAAATGCTATTGTTCATAAAGAAAATAATTTACATTTTGCTGCTTACTTTTGTTGCATTAGAAGCAAGTGCAGCTACCTATTCGCTTCCTGTTAATGGCGGTGATGTTGTTGGTAGTCTGCAGATGGCCACATTAAGATCAGGGGTGAGTTTAAGCACTGTCGCCGAAAACTATGATATTGGTTATTACGAGCTGCTTGAAGCTAATCCACAAATGAACCCTATGCGGCCTTATGTTGGCGAACGTGTTTTGATTCCCACCCAATATGTTTTGCCCCAGGCTTCCAGACAAGGCATCATTATCAATTTAGCGGAGCTGCGTTTATATTATTTCCCCCCAGGCCAAAATGTAGTCGTAACCGAACCGATCGGGATCGGTCGTCAAGGTTGGGATACCCCATTGGGAACCTTTAAAGTAATTGAAAAAATAAAAGATCCGACCTGGCATGTTCCTGCTTCTATTGCGGCTGATTCTGCTTCGAAAGGCGTGATTTTACCCAAAACGATTCCTCCGGGACCTGATAATCCCTTGGGGCAATTTGCTATGCGTTTGAGTTTGCCTAATTATCTGATTCACGGAACAAATCGTCCTGCTGGGGTAGGGCGTCGTGTCAGCTCTGGTTGTATCCGCATGTATCCCGAAGATATTGAAAGTTTATTTCAGATGGTAGCAATGGGTACGCCTGTTACTATTGTTAATCAATCAGCAAAAGCGGGCTGGCTCAATGGTCATTTATATCTTGAGTCGACTCGGCCTCTTTCTGAACAACGTGCGCAGGGTGGGGATGAAATTGCCAATGCTTGGGTACGCGCAATTGATAACGAAATTGCAGGAACCAATGCGACGATTAATTGGAATAAGGCAAAACTGGTGGCTGGCCAGCAATCAGGAGTTCCTCAGATTGTCAGTGCGAAGAGCATGGGTGGCTAGGGTATGTCGCTGTCGCGTAATGTGGTTTAAAAGTGCGCTAATATGAAATTAGCAACAAATATCGAAAAGTGCTCGTCATTGCGAGGAAGCGCAGCGACGAAGCA
>JABEVJ010000282.1 GCA_013043985.1 Legionellales bacterium
AAAACCAGCAATAGTTATTCATATTGTGCAGTTTTAATCGTTTCTTCTGGCGTAAAATAGCAAGTTAGAAAACCGAAAACTCATGTGTGTTGAGTATAAGATAAATAACGTGACAGCAGCATCAAAAACAGGTTAAACTTAGGCCATTTTTCATTCACTATGGGTAAGTTGACCGAAATTATGTATATTGCTAAACCACGTATTCCAGCTTTTGATCAGGCCAAAGTCTTGGTTTTTGGGGATATTATTCTCGATCGCTATTGGAAAGGGGAGACGCAGCGCATCTCCCCGGAGGCGCCTGTTCCTGTTGTTCATATCAAAACAAATGACCATCGATTGGGCGGAGCGGCTAACGTTGCATTAAACGTCAAAAGTCTCGGCGGTTCAGTCAAACTGTTTGGTATGTGCGGGATCGATGAGGCAGCTGCAATATTAATGCAGCTCCTTCAGCAGGAAGATATTGATTCAGAGTTGCTCAAAATTGCGGATTTGCATACAATTACCAAATTACGTGTTTTGAGTATGAATCAACAGCTTATTCGACTTGATTTTGAACAGTCCTTTGCGGGTATTGATAAAACAACTCTTATACAATCATGTATTAATGATTTTCAAAATGCTGGGGTATTGGTGCTTTCTGATTATGGCAAAGGAGCGGGTACTGACACTCAATCACTCATTCAAGCTGCTAAAAAAGCAAATTTGCCCGTTTTAGTTGATCCCAAATCGCACGATTTTACAGTTTATCGTGGTGCAACCTTAATTACACCTAATTTCAGAGAATTTGAGGCGGTTGTGGGTGCTTGTTCTGACAATGAAGCGATTGTAGAGAAAGCGAGAAACCTGTTACAACAATGCGATTTTGAGTCTATATTAATTACACGCGGTGCGCACGGGATGACTCTGGTTGAGCGAGATATGCCACCTGCTCATCTTGCTGCCAATGCGCATGAAGTATTTGATGTGACAGGCGCGGGAGATACTGTGATTGCTGTTACGGCAGCATCATTGGCCGCGGGCGTTCCCTGTTTGCAAGCGGTTCAATTGGCTAATGCGGCCGCAGGTGTGGTTGTTGGAAAAGTAGGTACGGCTACTGTTTCGTTTGCTGAATTGGCAACGGCACTGGATATTTCTCGTCATCCTCCCTTAGGCGCGATGGAAGAAAATGATCTCTTGAATGAAATCCTATTGGCAAAGAGTAAAGGTGAACGTATTGTCATGACAAATGGCTGTTTTGATCTGATACACTCTGGTCATATTATGTACTTAAATCAAGCGAAAGCCCTTGGTGACCGTCTCATAGTGGCGGTCAATGAAGATGCATCGGTGAAACGGTTAAAAGGCGAAAATCGGCCGCTGAACAATACTCGCCGCCGGATGGCGGTGTTGGCAGGACTAAAACCAGTGGACTGGGTTGTTCCTTTTAGTGAAGATACCCCACAGCGCTTAATTGCCAAATTGTTACCAGATGTGTTGGTTAAAGGTGGTGATTGGGAAGTTCATCAAGTGGCTGGCGCGCAAGAAGTGCTGGAGAATGGGGGTGAGGTCAAGATTTTGGGTTTTGAAGAAGGTATTTCGACCACAAGTATTATTAACAAAATGAAAGAATAGTAGCCGTTGCCGCGTAATGTGTAATAGTGCCAAATATGAGATAACGAAGGCGTCATTGCGAGGAAGCGCAGCGACGAAGCAATCCAGTAAAAATATAGTAAAATCAATGATTTGCTTTCTGGATTGCTTCGTCGTAAACTCCTCGCAATGACGAGCGTTTTTCCATATTGGCTGCTATTCTTAATTTCCCGACAACGATTAGTAAGGAGTAAAATCATGATTATAGTCACAGGCGGAGCAGGGTTTATTGGCAGTAATATTGTTAAACAGTTAAATCAATCAGGTCGTAACGATATTATTGTGGTTGATGATTTGACAGATGGTACACGGTTTAAAAATCTGGCTGATTGTACAATTGCTGATTACTATGACAAAGACGAATTTTTAAGCAAAATACAGGCAAATGAATCTTTTGCTGCTGCCATTGAGGTTATTTTTCATGCGGGAGCCTGCTCATCCACGACAGAATGGAATGGGCAATTTATGATGAAAAACAATTTTACCTATTCCAAGCATTTGCTTCATTATTGTTTATCTCATCAAATTCCTTTTATTTACGCATCCAGTGCTGCTGTTTATGGTGCTGGCCGTATATTCAAGGAGCAGCCAGAGTTTGAGTGTCCTCTCAATGTTTATGGCTATTCGAAGTTAGCGTTTGATCAGTATGTCCGTCGGTTATTGCCAACGGCAAAGAGTCAAATAGTTGGTTTGCGTTATTTTAATGTTTATGGTCCACGCGAATCCCATAAGGGCAGTATGGCAAGTGTGGCTTTTCATTTAAATAATCAGGCTAAGAATGATGGTATTATCAAGTTGTTTGAAGGCTGTGATGAGTTTGGTAATGGTGAACAGCGACGAGATTTTATTTATATTGATGATATTGTGAATGTCAATTTGTGGTTGTTTGATCATCCTTCAGTTTCGGGTATTTTCAATGTGGGAACAGGACGCAGCCAGAGTTTTAATGATATTGCGCATTCTGTGCAAAGAGTACATCCATTAGCCAAGCTGCACTATATTACCTTTCCTGATCATCTCAAGGGACGCTATCAGAGTTTTACTCAAGCGGATATTAGTGCGTTGCGCGCAGTGGGCTATACTGAATCTTTTCATACCGTGGAAGAAGGGTGTGCTAAGTATTTGGATTGGTTAGAGACGCAATTGTAAGGCTTTATTTCTTGAGGTATGGCGAGTATATAGTCGTTGTCGCGTAATGTAAAAATGACAGTAGATATCGAAAAACGCTCGTCATTGCGAGCGCAGCGAAGCAATCCAGAGTAGTCATAAGTGTCGAGATAGTGATTTTACGCTCTTTCTTCTGGATTGCTTCGCTGCGCTCGCAATGACGAGCATTGAGCGCAGCTTGATGTATTTTTCAATTTTTGTTCCCTCAAGCTTTCAGTATTTCTTAATGTTTTTCGGTTATAATTTCAAAATACACTATAACTTTTAATTATAGCTTATGTGGTTCATCTCGAATGTTTTAACGGAGAGAATTAATATGCCAGGCGACAATCCACTTGTTCCCAATGTACCTGTACAAAATGAAGGTGAAGGCGGTGCCCCACCACCAGTAAAAAATGAAGGTGCTGTGCCGCCGCCAGCCAACAATCTAGGCGGTGCTCCAGAGCCAAAACAAGACGTTTCTGCAGACTTTACCAAAAAAACAAAAGAAATAGTTGATGGCTTTCCATCGTCTGTAAAGAGCGATCTTCGTGCGACAGGGTTTCCTTTTGATAAACTTGATACGCTTTCCACGGAGGATGCCACAAAAGCTTTTGATAATGCTATTGCAGCTAAGCAAAGCAAGCTTAATACATTAGCCTCGACGCCAGCTTATCTTGAAAATAATGGGAAAGGGCCAGGGCTCAATGGACTCGGTGTTCAAGAGAGGGGTAAGCTGGAAAGTGCTAAGTCTCAACTCCAGGCACAAAAAAGTAAATTGAATGATCATCTGGACAAAAATCCACAGAAGTCCTCATCTGCTAAGAATGATGTGCCATATGATCAACAAATGAAAAGCTATAAAGATAAAGACGATGCTTTGCGAGATGATATTGAAAGGCGTGAGAAACGAGTCGCCGATCTGGAACAGCGCACGTCTCAGATGGTAGATAAAATTTTAAGCTATATTCCTAGCATGGAAATCGCGTATCTTCTACTGTTTTATCTCTGTTGGGCTAGACCCTCTAAAGGATTGAGGGATTTGCTGAAAAAGCAACTTAACCTGACTGAGGAGCAGATGCAAGAGATTGATAATCTTAGAAAAGAGCTCCAGGCACTTAAGAAGCCAGAGAAACCGGATGATCAGATAGACAGTACTAATAAAACCGATAAAGATGAAACCACATTGAAATCGGCTGGAGATGACAACAAAAATACACCTGCTGTAGAGTTGAATCGTGATACAAATACAGATACACCAGCAGTACAGTTGAATCGTGATACAAATCAGCCGGGTGTTGCACTTCAGCGTGCTCAAGAAATAGCCAATAATATTGATCCCAATCTACCACCTGAAGAGCAGGTTATTCAATTTCGGAACGCCCTTCCAGAGAATGACGCTCGAGAAGCTCTGAACGATGTTAACGATGTTAATGATGTTCTTGAAATAAGGCCACAACCACAGCCGCAAGCACAAGCACAAGCACAACCTGAACGTCCGCCAGTGCGCCACCCGCCAATCGATAACCTACTGGTTGGCGGTGTTCCTGCTGTACAGAGACAGATCGCGCTTGAGCAACAACGGCTTGCTGAAGAAGTGCGTAGGCAACAGGAACCAGATCAGGTTAACGCTAACAGACCTAATCCTAATCCAATGAATAGGTAGGTTATATAGTCGCTGTCGCGTAATGTAGAAATGACAAAAAATATGCGAAAACGCTCGTCATTGCGAGGAAGCGCAGCGACGAAGCAATCCAGCAGAAAGAGCGTAAAATCAACGAGCTAACACTTACGACCTTTCTGGATTGCTTCGTCGCTGCGCTTCCTCGCAATGACGCCTTCGTTGTTCTATATTCGCCACTATCCCACTATCCCACAATACGCGACAGCGACTATATATTCCTGCTCTTACCCCTTCATCATCTTTTTCAACACATCGTCTTTCAGAATAAAGTGATGATAAAGCGACGCTAACACATGTAAAGAAACCAAAGCAATCAGCAAATACGCAACATAAGTATGCAGGGGTCTAAAAAAGGCAAAAAGTGCAGGGCTGGGGGTGATATAGGGCATTGGCAAGAGTAATGACCCAATGTGTGGCGGTTTTCCGGCTGCAGTTGAAAATATCCAGCCACTGATTGGCATCAACAGAGCGCAAAGCATCATCAAGTGTTGAACTGATATTGCTACCCGATGCTGCCATTTTGGCATGGAAGGAGGGTGGTCTGGCCTTACATTCACGGTATTCCAGATAATGCTAATCAAAACAAGAGTGAGTACGGCTAAGCCAATCAGCTTATGTAACCCGGTAATGCTTGAGCTATGCAGAGTACCTAATAAAAGACCTACGGCTAACATGCAAATAATTAATATGGCGAGCAACCAGTGAAGCAAACGCGCAACTGAGCCATAGGTCTGTTTGGTATTCAGAACTGACATAATCCATTTCTCCTTTTCATGTCCGTTTTTGCGTAAATTCAAGTAAAGAGCGCGCCAGCAAAGCATCATCGTCAACGACATTCATGGCAAGCTGTTTACTGCTCTGTGATAGCGAAAAAAGGCCACGCACCATTTGAGTTTGTGTGTGAGGCATAATCTCGATCACCAAGGCATAATGCTGATTGGCGTTTTTGAGTGTCTGAATGACACTCCCTACTTTTGCCAAGCGCAATATTTCGTAATCAATAGCAATCACATCTTCCTGTTTGGTCATCACCATCCGAACCTTCATATCGACTCGTGATATATGCTTTTCACGGGTAATTTTGACGGGTTTTTCACCCAAAATATCCTCGGAACTAATTAAGCCAACCACGCGTCCTTCTTCATCGGTAACGAGCAAAAGATGCACCCCACATGCATTCATTTCAATGTTAGCTTCGATGATGGGGGCGTTAGGAGCAATGGTGATGGCTTTGGTGTGTTTGTAATCAAGCATGACATTTAAGGCTGGCTCATCAATGTGAATCAGCTCGGGCAATTCTCCCGTATGAAAATAAGGGCTATTGGCATTTAAATGCAGTGTGGGTAATACTTGGTAAGTTTTAGGCATGGATGAAGTTCCTGTTTTTCTATATGCTTCGGAGACTATATACCCATCGCACTTCAAGATGCGAAGTTTGTATCGTCGGCTAAACGCGATGCCGACATGATGCCTCCTTACGAAAAGCTCGAAATAGTATGAACTAT
>JABEVJ010000283.1 GCA_013043985.1 Legionellales bacterium
TATAGTCTCCGCGCTTGAGATCGCGAGATTTATGACGCAGCTATTTTTCGTCCTATGCAATAATTAAAACAAGCAATAGTTATTCATATTGTGCAGTTTGTGTGTTGCTTAGGGCGGAAAAGAGCAAGCCAGAAACTCGCGATCTCAATCGCGGAGACTATAATGCCACTCTGAGCGCAGCGAAGGGTCTTCTTTACAATGTCAGGAGGATCCTTCGCTGTGCTCAGAGTTTATGTGTTTTACGTTTAGCTCGATAATTTTTTTGCGGCTCTGCACTAATTAAATCAATGCATGGTTCTCCACAATATTTGGCAATCCAGGTACGAACTTTATTTCGTAATTGTATCACTGCAAGCCAATCATCACCTTGTGGCTGAATACACTCACCAATTCGCAATGTCAATTTCGTGGGTGAAAGGAGTATTTTACCATCACGAAGCAACTGCCTTGATCCCTTTATCGCTATTGGACAAATAGGAACACCTGAGTCAACTGAAAGTTGAAAAGCGCCTGTCTTAAAAGGTCGTAAACCACTCGCATAGGTAAAAGTTCCCTCTGGAAAAATCAAGATTGATTGATGTTTTGCAAGTGCATTTTTTATTTTTTCTACGTCCTCCATATTTTTGTTAAAATCCCAGCGATCAACAATTAGATATCCTAATTTTTTAATGATAGAACCCACTAAAGGCCATTTTAACATTTCTTTTTTTACTACAATCAATATATCACTTGGTAATTCTGCTAATAATAATACAGCGTCGGTATAGCTTGCGTGATTGGCAGCATAGATTACTGGTTTTTTTATTGATTTCTTATTGTCATTGATAGTTTTGATCGGACACAGACTGAGCTTAAGCAATACACGCAATGAACTGCGAATTAATGCAGCAATTTTTTTTGGAGGTAAGAAACAAACTATTAGTCGCAATGGAAAAAACATAATAATGACAAGCATAAAAACATAGGTGGTGTATAAAAAATAAATGCCTTTTTTTGCCAAATGCAACATCCGTTTTTTTAAGACATCCCATGCAAGTGCTACCGCCTGCCAAACAAAGGTTTTTTTCTTTTTAGTCAATTTTCCGGCTAAATAGGCTTGTTTACAGGCAGAGCGCTGTAATTTTCCACTTGATGTTTTAGGAATTGCATGTGGTGGCAAAATAATCACTTCATCAGGAGGTAGACCTACACCAGCTGCAACATGTTCAATAATGGCTTGTTGAAAATGCTCAATTTCTTTAAGTAAGGCAGTTTCTGCTGCTACAATGATTTTTTCTGTTCCCGTTTCTGCATCCGCAATTCCAAAAGCAATAATACAGCCTTTTCGAATTCCTGGTACTTGCCCGACACTTTCTTCAATAGCTTCTGGATATAAATTACGGCCAGCTTTAATTATCATATCTTTTTTTCGGCCTGTAACATAAAGCTCGTTATCCACTTTATAACCTAAATCACCTGTACTCCACCAACCTGCATGATATATTGCATCGGTAGCTTCTTTATTCCGATAATAACCCTGCATTGCCGACGGCCCACGAAATTGAATATTACCAACATGGCGTTCACCTAAAATGATATTATCATCATTGACAATACGTATTTCATGATCAGGCAAGGCTTTTCCTGCAGAAACAAATAATACCGATTCTTCATGTTTATCGGCAACTTTCGCGATCATTGCGCTTTCAAAATCTTTTTTAATTATGATATCAATATGTGGCTCATCCGTTAAATCAGGAATAGTCAAACCAACGGTGTTTTCAGCTAAGCCATAAACAGGTTTCATCGTACTTTTTTTTAAACCGTAAGACTTAAATTTTTCATAAAACCGACTCAAGGTCGCTGCACTAACAAATTCAGCACCGTTAAACGCAATACGCCAACAACTTAAATCCAATCCGGTCAGTTTATCGGTATCAATTTTTTTTGCGCAAAGTTCATAGCCAAAATTGGGGCTAGCTGAAATGGTAGCGCGGTGATAATGAATAGCCCATAACCATTCTTCTGGATGATTTAAAAAAGTCATTGGCGACATGATGGTAAAAGGAATCCCAAAATATAAGCTTCCTAACCAACTCATTAATCCCATATCATGATATAAGGGCAGCCAGCTTACAACAGCATCTGATGGCTTAGGATTTAAAGCTTTCTTAATCGCATAAATATTTGCCATTATATTTTTCTGTAATAAAAATACTCCTTTAGGATCACCTGTACTACCCGAGGTGTATTGAATTAAAGCTGCACTTTCTTCAGTACGTTGGCATTCAGACATTTTTCGTTGTTTATTTATTGATAAATTACTGACTTTAGTCACCAACTTTAAACTTGGAACATATGTTTTTAAAATTTTTCCCAGCATTTCGGCTTGCGAGAATGTAATTAAAGCTCTTATTTCAGCATTATTAAAAATTTTTGCTTCACGAATAGCATATTCTTCAATTCTATCAGGACGAAAAGGTGGATATACGGGTACCGGAATTGCCCCAGCGAATAAAATACCAAAAAAAGAAGTGAAAAAATCACAGCAAGTAGGTAACATAAGGGCAACTGGGTCATCTTCTTTAATACCTGCAGCAGTTAAGTTGGCTGCAATAGTTGAGGCTTGTGACAGTAACTCACCATAAGTCAACACTTCTTCTTTGCCATGCTCATCACGCAGGTAAATATGCGGGCGGTTAGGATCATGCAAAGCATACTCAATCAAAGCTTCCTGCAAAGTTTTTATATGTGAGAGATCAACCGCAAGATTTTGCATCACAGGTAATTGAAAATCATGTTGAAATTTTTTGGAAGAAGGTGCCGTCAAACTGGCTTTAGCGATTACTCTTAACGTATCTGTTTGAGAGATAACATCATTTGAAAAAGTTACATCCAGCATGTTTTCAATTCGACGAAATAACTCTGCTTTTCCCAGTGAATCAATGCCAAGATCACGTTCAAGCGAAGCATCGGCTGTCACTGCCTGTAAAGCGCGATTAGAACCTTGTTCCAACAAAAACTGACGGGTCAAAAGCAGTAAATGCGCTTCAACATTTTCACGATCTTTGAGTTTGGCGGCTTTTGCCATTATTGTCGCTCCATGATAAGAATTTGTTAATCTAACCATGTTACCCTTTTTACCGCAAGATTAATATAAAAAAAACAGGATTTGTAAAGATGTCAATTGATAAAATAATTTGTAATTTTTTAACAAAAAATAGCCAGTTTAATGATTTGCAGTTTAATCATGAGGCTTTGGCAATCTATCTTAAACATTCATTAAAAGAAAAACATGCCAAAACATTTCTAATTGCAGGTTCTGAAGATCTCAAAGTACTGCTGCCACAATTAAATATGCATGAAAACGAAGACCCTGTTTTGATTTTAGTACGTCCATTTATCCACTCAATGGGGCTTTATATTAAAAAAAAAGGCACGGATATCTACTGTGTTTTATTTGACTCACAGGCCTGGGGGCTACGATATTACCCGACACGTGAAATTTTGGCCACTCTAATTCAGTATTTTTCTAATGATGTCTTTAATATTTTTATCACCACCAAAGCCTACCAATTGCAGTCCGTTAATACTGGCTGTACTGAATATGTGCTTTCTTTTCTAAATTATTGCAGCGAACAGGGTGATGAACTTATAAATAAATTAGCAGAAAAATATGACTCTAAAAAAACAGTTCAGTGGTTAGCAACAGAAGAACGCTTATTACCTTCTTTACACA
>JABEVJ010000284.1 GCA_013043985.1 Legionellales bacterium
ATCACTGCCAACAAAAGCTGCTTCCTGAAATTAAATGAAAAATAACCTATCAGAATTCATTACGTTTCGGTAGGGGCGGTTTATCGAGCGGTTACGATTGATTGGTTATCTGGTATTGTACGATAGCCGAACCGTTTGCAGCCACGGTGATAGTAGTCGCAGTCAACGGCGTAAATGTCCATACTGGCGTTCCTGCTTGTGCCGTAGTGATCATAAAAATTGAAATAATACTAATCAATAAACTCATGATTAAGTGTTTTGTCTTCATAGCCATATCCTTTCACAATAAAGATGAGATTACACAAAAATAAAATAAGCAATCAAGATTGGCTGCCCTATTTCAGCTCAAAAATTTCCAGTTCAAAATCTCAGGCATATCCTGCCCGTGCTTGTTGATATATTGCTTGTGCTCAATCAGTTTGTCCCGAACCTTTTGTTTTAAATAAGCTCCTTTAGCACCTAAATGCGGTAAACGATCAACCACATCCTGCACTAGGTGAAAGCGATCGAGGTCATTTTGCACTCGCAAATCGAAAGGTGTGGTAATGGTGCCTTCTTCTTTATAACCCCGAACGTGAATATTGCGGTTGGTGCGGCGATAGGTTAATCGATGCACCAGCCATGGGTATCCGTGAAAACCAAAAATGATGGGCTTATCTTTAGTAAAAAGTGAATCGTAATCGGTTTCGCTTAAGCCGTGTGGATGTTCTGTGCAAGGTTGCAGTCTCATCAAATCGACGACATTGATCACCCGAATTTTAAGTAATGGCAAATGCTCACGCAGAATGGAAACGGCCGCCAAAATTTCCAGTGTTGGCGTGTCACCACAGCAAGCCATGACCACATCTGGCTCTGCATCCTGATCGTTGCTAGCCCACTGCCAAATGCCAATTCCTTCCGTGCAATGCACAATAGCAGCCTCCATGGTCAGCCATTGTGGCAGGGGATGTTTGCCAGCCACCACCACGTTGACGTAATGCCGGCTACGTAAGCAGTGATCAAAGACTGACAGCAAACAATTAGCATCAGGCGGCAAGTAAATACGAACGACATCGGCTTTTTTATTGATAACATGATCAAGGAAGCCAGGATCCTGATGCGTAAAACCATTGTGATCCTGCTGCCAAACATGCGAAGCGAGTAGATAATTCAGAGATGATATCTTCCGGCGCCAAGGCAACTCCAATGTTACCTTCAGCCATTTTGCATGTTGGCTGAACATGGAATCAACGATGCGAATAAATGCCTCATAGCTGTTGAATAATCCATGTCGCCCAGTTAGCAAATATCCTTCCAACCAACCTTCACATTGGTGCTCACTCAGCATCGAATCCAATACTCGTCCTGCAGGCGCAAGAAATTCATCATTGGCTACTTCCTCAGCACCCCACTGGCGGTTGGTGACTTCAAATACCGCACCCAAAAGATTTGAAAGCGTCTCATCGGGACCAAAGATACGAAAATTACGCTGATCCTGATTTAGCTTAGCCACATCACGCAAGAACCGCCCTAGCACGAGGGTGTCTTGGGCGAGAACAGCACCAGGCGAAGGCACGGTTACGGCATGTGCATGAAAATCGGGCATACGCAAATCATGCAATAGCATACCACCATTGGTATGGGGATTAGCTCCCATTCGCCGATTGCCTGTAGGTGCCAGCTCAGCCAATTCCGGTATTAGTTTTCCATTTTCATCAAACAATTCTTCTGGTTTGTAACTTTTCATCCAGCTTTCAAGCTGCTTGACATGTCTGGGGTGCTCAGCATCTACCAACAGTGGCACCTGATGAGCGCGAAAGGTACCCTCGATTTGCAGGCCATCAACAACTTTTGGCCCTGTCCAGCCCTTTGGTGATTTAAGAACGATCATAGGCCAGGGCGATCGAGTGACATCGTTCATGCTTCGCGCTTTTTTTTGAATTTTTCGAATGTCTTTAATAACATTGTCCAAGGTAGCAGCCATGAGCTCATGCATTTTTTCAGGTACATCACCTTCGACAAAGTAAGGCTTCCAGCCGCAGCCTTTGAAAAATTGCTTTAATTCTTTTTCCTCGATGCGAGCCAGAATGGTTGGATTGCTAATTTTGTAACCATTAAGGTGTAAAATTGGCAGCACTGCTCCATCAGTAATTGCATTAAGGAATTTGTTAGATTGCCATGCAGTTGCTAACGGTCCCGTTTCCGCTTCTCCATCACCAATAATGCACGCAACGATCAAATCAGGATTGTCAAACACAGCCCCAAAGGCATGACTCAGTGAGTAACCCAACTCACCGCCCTCGTGAATTGATCCCGGCGTTGTCGGCGCAACATGGCTGGAAATTCCACCAGGAAAAGAAAATTGCGTGAATAACTTTTTCAATCCGGCTTCATCCTGACTGATATTTGGATAAATCTCACTATAGGTACCCTCAAGGTAGGTATTACCTACCAGCGCAGGACCGCCATGACCGGGACCTGCGATATAGAACATATCCAAATCATATTTTTTGATGATGCGATTCAAATGCACATAGATGAAGTTTTGGCCTGGTGTTGTTCCCCAATGTCCAACTACTAATGGTTTTACATGCGATAGTTTCAGTGGTTTTTTCAGCAATGGATTGTCATAGAGATAAATCTGACCGACCGACAAATAGTTGGCTGCACGCCAGTAAGCATTTATTTTATGGAGCAATTCCTGAGATAAGGTCTTTGCTTTCATCGTTTGGTTCCGACTGTTTCTATCAGTTGATCAAACGACACAATGAATTTATCCACGCCTTCATCTTCAAGTTGTTGCGTTATTTTATCTAAATTGATACCGAACTTTGGTAATTGTTGAAAAACCCAATTTGCTTTGACAATATCTTCTTCTAAAACAAGGTGCGGTTTTCCATGATTGCGATAGGCATCCAATGTTTCCATTGGTACCGTGTTAACTGTGTCTACACCGATAAGAGACTCAATGTATTTTATATCACTGTAAGCTGGATTTTTAGTACCTGTACTGGCCCAAAGTAGGCGTTGAACTTGCGCCCCCTTTTCTGTTAGTTTTTTAAATCGATCGCGACTGATTAGCTCATTGTATAGCTGATACGCCACTTTTGCTGAGGCAATGGCAACCTGACCCTGTAATTTTTTTGCGAGTGCGGCTTCTTCACCACCTTGAGCAATAATTTTTTCCAGTATTGGATCGATGAGAACATCAATACGACTCAAGAAAAAACTAGCCACAGAGGCTATTTTGTTAATTGGTTCGCCTTTTCCAGCACGTATTTCTAAACCAGCCATATACGCTTCTGCCGCTGCTTGATAACGAGGTACGCCAAAAAGTAGCGTTACATTGATGTTGATTCCTTCGCTGATCAATTGAGTGATAGCTGGAAGCCCTTCTTTTGTTCCCGGAATTTTTATCAAAACATTAGGGCGATTGAGAGCTTTCCATAATCGACGAGCTTCTTCGATCGTGCCTTTTGTATCGTATGCAAGATGTGGATTGACTTCTAGACTGACGTAGCCATCTTTGCTCTGTGTTTTGTGATATAGATCACGAAACTCATCTGCAGCATCTTGTATATCTCGCTGCGAAAGTGTTTCATAAATGGTATTTACATCTTTACCTTCATTCATCATAGTTTGAATATCTTTATCATAATCCTTACTTCCAGCAATCGCTTTTTCAAAAATGGACGGATTGGATGTGATTCCTCGCAGGCCATCTTCATCGATTAATTGCTGGAGTTTACCGCTAGTCATCAAATTGCGATTGATGGAGTCAAGCCAAATAGACTGGCCGAGAGCTTCCAACTTCTTTAAAGGATTTGCTTCCATAATTATCTCTCCATTAAGATTTTTTCAATAAGGCCAAAGTCTGTTTGCATATGTTTTCTACGGAGAAACCGTAATGTTGCATAACGGTGGTACCTGATGCCGAAGCACCGAATGTTTCTATACTAATCATGTCTCCATTATCTCCAATGTAGCGTTCCCAGCCTTGTGAAACACCAGCTTCAACCACAAGTCGCAGCGAAATTGATGGTGGTAATACCGAGTTACGATATTGTTGTGATTGTGCCTCAAATAATGCCCAACTCGGCATGGAAACAATACGCACGCCGATGTTCTGTTGTTGTAATTTTTGTTGCGCACTGACAATCAAAGCCACTTCAGATCCTGTGGCAATTAAAATAATACTGGGTTTTCCTTTTGGTGCATCCGCTAAAATGTAAGCACCACGACGAAGACCTTCTGCTGATGAAAATTCTTTCCGATCAAGAGTGGGAACAGCTTGTCGCGTTAATATCAATGCCACTGGATTATGACGAGTTTCGATTGCAACTTGCCATGCCACTGCCGTTTCATTGGCATCTGCCGGGCGGATAACAATTAATTGCGGAATTGCCCGCAAGCTAGCGAGTTGCTCTACTGGTTGGTGGGTAGGGCCATCTTCTCCTAACGCCAAGCTATCGTGGGTAAAAACATAAATCACCTGACTTTTCATGAGTGCAGCAAGCCGTATCGCAGGCCGCATATAATCAGAAAAAATCAAAAAAGTGGCAGCAAATGGAATCATGCCATTCACCGCAGCTAAACCGTTCGATATTGCGCCCATGGCATGTTCACGTACACCATAATATAAATTACGACCAGTATAGTTCCAACCACCATCAACTGAACCTTGCAAATCACCCTTAGCTGTTTCTGAGCTTTGAAAATTACCAAAATTAATCAGTTCCGTTTTGGTTGATGGATTTAAATCAGCTGACCCACCGATGAAACCTGGTAGATTAGGGTTGATTGCTTGCATTACTTTGCCAGAGGCATCACGAGTCGCCATACCTTTGGGATCAGCTGGGAATAGTGGAATATTGGCATTCCAGTTTTTGGCTAATTCCTTATTCATGAGCTGATGAAATTCATGTGCTGCATCGGGAAATTTTTTTTCATACGCTGCCAATTTAGTTTGCCATTCTGTTTCTATTTTGTGGCCATGCGTAACGGCTTTGTGAAAGTGTTTTTTGGCTTCTTGTGGAATATAAAAAAGTGGCTCTTCAGGCCATCCTAAATATTGTTTAGTTAATTTAACTTCTTCGACACCCAATGGTGAACCATGAACCTCAAACGTATTTTGTTTGTGAGGAGAACCATAACCAATACAAGTTTTGATTAAAATTAATGATGGACGTTCAACTTCTTGACGTGCAGCCTCGATTGCACGATCAATTGCTTCCAGGTTATTTCCATCTTCAATGATTTGCGTATGCCAGCCGTAGGCATCAAATCGCTGTTGGCAATTTTCAGTGAAAGCCAGATAGGTGGATGCAGACAGTGTAATATGATTATTATCATACAAATAAATTAACTTGCCCAACTTTAAGTGTCCGGCGAGCGATGCTGCTTCAGAGGCAACACCTTCCATTAAATCACCATCGCTTACGATCGCGTAGGTAAAGTGATCAATGATATTAAAATCTGGCTGGTTATACCGAGCCGCCAGATAAGCCTCGGCAATAGCCATCCCAACACCATTAGCGAAACCTTGTCCAAGTGGACCAGTTGTTACCTCAACGCCAGGAGTAAGCTCACTTTCTGGATGACCAGGAGTGAGACTGCCCCACTGCCGAAATTGTTTAATTTGTTCAATCGGCATGGCATAACCCGTGAGATGCAGCAAACTATAGAGCAACATGGAGCCATGACCCGCTGACAGCACAAAACGATCCCTGTCATACCATTGTGGATTGGCGGGATTATGTTTTAGATAACGTGTCCATAACACATAAGCCATCGGTGCTGCACCTAATGGCAATCCTGGATGCCCACTGTTGGCCTGTTGAATAGCATCGATGGATAACGTCCGCAGGGTATTGACGCAAAGTTCATCAAGCGATTTAGCGGCTAATGGTTTCATATCTTTTCCCATTCAGTATGGTAAGTGCCTTTAGAATCGATTCGTTCGTAAGTGTGCGCTCCAAAATAATCGCGCTGTGCCTGAATCAGATTATCTGGCAACCAGGCACTGCGATAGGCATCAAGATAACTGAGAGAAACCATAAACCCTGGAATGGGTATCCCAAGCTGACTGACTTGTCCTACTATCTGACGCAAGTGTTCTTGGTGAGCTATCAATTGATGCGATAAATTGAGATCAAGCAATAAATTGGATAGATCTTTTTGCGCGTGAAATGCAGCACAGATATCTTCTAACAATGTCGCCCGAATGATGCAGCCACCGCGCCAGATTCGTGATACGGTTTCAAGATCGAGATGATATTCATATTTATCCGAAGCAATCCTCAACAACGCCATGCCTTGGGCATAGGTGATAATCATGGCAGCAAAAAGCGCGTGCCGGAGTTGGCTGAGAAATGCTTTTTTGTCAGCAGTAAAACGTGGTTGCGGCAGTTGATAAATTTTGCTGGCCTGTTCGCGTTCTGTGATAAATACAGATAGATCACGCATAGCAACTGCCAAGTCGATAGTCGGAATGGGTACTTGCAATTCCATTGCACTTTGCGAAGTCCACATACCAGTGCCAGTTTGTTTGGCCACAGGTAATATCTCATCAATCAAGCTTTTTTTACTTTTCTCATCTATTTTACTGAAAATATGGCTAGTAATTTCAAGCAAGTAACTGTTTAGTTCACCCTGATTCCATTCGCTGTAAATGGTGCTCAATTGACTATCATCCAAACCAAGGCCTCGCTTCATTACATCGTAAGTTTCGGCTATGAGTTGCATCATGGCATATTCGATACCGTTATGTACCATTTTCACATAATGACCAACCGAACCCGAGCCGAGATAAGCTACACATGGCTCATTATTAACTTTCGCTGCCACCGCTTCAAACACGTGCTGGACACGTTCGTATGCCTCTTTAGGCCCGCCTGGCATGATGCTCGGCCCTCGACGTGCGCCCTCTTCTCCCCCTGATATTCCCACACCAAGAAATTGAATCCCTTGTTCAGTTAAATGATGAGCGCGAATATCCGTGTCTTTAAAATAGGAATTGCCACTGTCAATAATAATATCCCCTGTTTGTAGGTATGGCAGCAGTTCTTTAATCACCGCATCAACTGGCGGACCAGCGGGAACAAGCAACACGATCGCACGTGGACAACGCAGTAATCCGATCAAGGTCTTGATGTCTTCTGCGCCGTGTACATCGCGTGCTTGTGCTTCCTGGCGCAGATTGTTAACTTTAGCCAGATCATTATCATAACCAGCGACTGAGAAACCATGATCGGCCATGTTCAATAACAAATTTCGTCCCATAACACCTAAACCTATCATGCCAATTTCACATTGTGGTTTATCTGTCATCATTTTGCTTCCTTATCCCCGTTTTGTAATAACGAATTAGCCTATTCGTTGAGCTATCGTGCTTAAGGTCGGGCATAGTCTTGCTTTCCAGTTCCACGATGATGCGCTCAGCAAGCGTCTTTCCAAGCTCGACACCCCACTCATCAAATGAATCAATCTGCCAATAGATGCCCACAGCCTCAACTGCCATCCTGTCTCCACGTTGAGGATCATCATTGAAAAGCGTACGCAGATGCAAATGCCGAACTTTCTGATAATGAGCTTGAAGAGCACCCCATGCGGCCAGTTTTGTTAATTGTGGGGTGTTGGTCGCCATATTCAAATTCCTTTAAAATTAAAATTTATACTCAACGCATCCAACCGCCACTAAATCCAGCACGTCGTAGGCCATTGACGATGTAAGGGCAGCCGCGCATTAATTCCCACAATAAACCTGTACGATAGTTTTCAGTCATTAACATAAGAGGTCCGATATTCAATCCAAAATGCCAAGGTGAGACCCACCCGCAAGGATGATTTTTTTCGGGGTGACTTTGGTTAAAAGTCGATCTAAAACCGTAGCGATGCCCCTCTTTTAGGTTAAGTTTGTAAATATAATGGTCGAGCGCAGGCAGTACCAACTCTGGCGCAAATGGTAATGATGCCATTGTCGTCCACGGGGCGATAGTGCCATCATCCGGTCCTATCGGTACGCCGCGTGCAACGTAATCAAAAAATTCACGCTCAATGCCATTTACTATCATGGTATCAGGGCCGGGGCCATCACTGGCAGTAATTCCCCAGCAACAAGCGTCATAACCTACAAAATTGAGTGGGTTAATGATTGCATATTGTTGTTGAATATAAGTAGCGCGTCGGCTATTTTCAAAATAATCGATACCTTTATCGCGCATGAAAACATCTTGGATTTTACGAAAATCAATCCAAACATGTGACAATTGATGAGTAAATAACGGCCCAGAATAAAGATAATCATAGCCATAATGACTTTTCCACTCATAAGTAGCAGTCCATGCCACATAACTACTTTCAGGTAGCGGATAAGTGGGTGAGCCTAGCCCCAGAACATACAAGAGCATGGCTTCGTTATAACCTTGCCAACGAAAGGATTGGAAACCACTTTCAGGTGTCCAAGCCTGTGTTACCATTGCACCTTGGTTTTGCGCCCATTGCCAATCGACACGGCGATAAAGATTATCTGCGAGGGTGCGAATTTCCTGCTCAAAGGCCGTATTGGCGTCAAAATATTGACTTGCTGCCAACATCCCTGCCAGCAAAAATGTGCTGTCTACCGTTGATAGCTCACATTGCCAGGCACGACGCCCGGTTTGCATATCGAGAAAATGATAGTAAAAGCCTTTGTAGCCAGTGGCATCAGGTTCTGTGCCTTGTGGACTATTCCAGAAAAAACGCAGGGTAGTTAGTGTGCGCTCTGCTGCGACTTGACGCGACATAAAACCACGTTCGACCCCTACCGGATAAGTTGCCAAGGCTAAACCCGTAGCAGCAATACTGGAAGGCCAATTGAGAGCAGTCTTATCGATCACTAAACCATTCGCTGGGTTAGCTTCATGTAAAAAATAATTAAATGTTACCTCTTGCAGCGCTTCCAGCTCAGCTTTGGTAGTTAGCTTTTTGCAGCTCATGCAACTAACAATCCTACTTTAGTTAATTTCTCACACGTTGATTGGTAATCAGTGTGGTGAATACCTTTAATTCCCAGCGTTTCTGCCACCGTAATAAACATGGCTTGATTATCAATATAAATTATCTGGTTGGCTGGGGTTTGTGCGATATCTAATGCTAGCTGAAAGATAGCTGGATCGGGTTTACGAAGATGCACGAAGCAGGAAGAAATAAAAAAATCAACGAAACCTCTTAACTTGAATTTTTTGATTCGATAGGTATTTAGCTCATATGCTTCGTTGCTGACTACCGCAATTTTCAGCTTATATTTTGTCTTGAGATCACCGATCAGCTCAATCATCTCGTGATAAGGCTTGGACTGGCTATACATAAATTCCTTGAATTGCGTACGGGTAAACGCTTGCTTTTGATAAAATATCGTCTGCTGTAGATATTCGTCTAAATTAATTTTGCCTGACTCATAGGTATCGAAAGTCAAATGATGCCGCGCTTCCATCGCATCGAAATCCAAATTAAAAAATTTAGCTGCTAACTTCCTGGAGTTGGTATTCCATCCATCGGTTAATAAAACTCCACCGACATCGACGAATAATGTCGTTATAGAGGGTATTTTTACCGCTGTTGTTTTTTTTTGCATACTTTTTCCCTGTAATTTTTCTTATATACTCAACACACATGAGTTTTCGGATTTTAGTGCATCATTGACAATATTTTGAGCTTCAACTTCAATGTGTCGCAGGTGATCCTCTCCGTTGAAACTCTCAGCATAAATTTTGTAGATATCTTCTGTGCCAGAGGGCCTGATGGCAAACCAGCCACTTTCAGTAATAACTTTTATGCCGCCAATAGGTGCATCGTTGCCTGGAGCTTGGGTAAGTATAGTATGAATGGTTTCGCCAGCAAGCTCAGTTGTTTTGATTTGTTGTGGCGAAAGATTTTGTAATATTTTTCTTTGTGCTGCATTTGCTGGTGTATCAATACGTTCGTAAGCAGATACACCAAATGCGTGTTCTAGTTCATGGTATAGCTCGCCAGGATCACGTCCCATGCGGGAGGTAATTTCTGCCGCCAGTAAAGCAGGAACGATACCATCTTTATCAGTCGTCCAGACACAGCCATTAAGACGCAAAAAAGATGCCCCTGCACTTTCTTCTCCAGCAAAACCAAGCGAACCATCCAGCAATCCATCTACAAACCATTTGAAACCAACGGGTACTTCATAAAGCTTACGGCCAAGCTTTGTCGCGATACGATCGATCATCTGACTGCTGACGACAGTCTTACCGATGGCTGCTGATTCACTCCACTTAGGTCGATGTTGAAAGAGATAAAAGATAGCAACACAAAGATAATGATTGGGCAGCATCAGGCCATTGCTGCGGGTGACAATACCGTGTCTATCATAGTCGGTGTCACAAGCAAGAGTAATATCAAAACGATCTTTTTGTGCGATTACCTTTTCCATCGCATAACAGGAAGAAGGATCCATACGGATCTGACCGTCCCAATCGACTGTCATGAAACGAAAAGTCGGATCGACAGCCTGATTTACAACCGTGATATTTAAGCCATAACGCTCAGCAATAGGCGCCCAATAGTGAACACCAGCCCCACCTAAAGGATCAACGCCGATGCGAATATTCATATCGCGAATCACCTGCATATCAAGTACATTACCAAGATCATTCACATATGTGTTGAGATAATCATATTCATGTGTTGTTGCCGCACGAAGCGCGCGCTCAAAAGGCATTCTTTTTACACCATTAAGGTGACTTTCAAGAAATTTATTTGCTTGGGCTTCAATCCAATTGGTAATGCCTGTATCAGCCGGACCGCCATTGGGTGGATTGTACTTAAAGCCGCCATCTTTAGGTGGATTATGTGAAGGTGTGATGACAATACCATCTGCATGACCTGCATTACGGTCGTGATTATAGGCCAGGATTGCATGAGAAATCACCGGAGTGGGAGTGTATTCACCTTGCTTGGCGATCATGACCTCTATCCCATTAGCAGCCAATACTTCAAGCGCACTGGCAAAGGCAGGCACTGACAACGCATGGGGGTCTATACCCAGGAATAATGGCCCATTAATGCCATGTTGCAGACGGTATAAAACAATCGCCTGCGTGATAGCCAGAATATGCCATTCATTGAAGGTTTTTTCAAATGCTGAGCCGCGATGTCCTGAGGTGCCGAATAAGACTCGTTGTGCGTTTATTGCCGGATCAGGCATTTCGGTGTAGTAAGCAGTGATAAGCTTGGGTATATTGGTCAGTAGATCGGGCGGTGCAGGTTTTCCTGCTAAAGGGCTTATCTTCCTTGATGTCGCTTGCCCCATTCAGCGTCTCCTTTTTTTATTCGTTTCCAATGGGTATATAGTCTGAGGTATCGACACATAAATTGAGAAAAAAACGTTAAATTTTAATAGGTTAGCTACTATCACGTAATTAAGGTTTTAGCACTGA
>JABEVJ010000285.1 GCA_013043985.1 Legionellales bacterium
TGAGGCGAATAGCAAGCTATTTAACGAAAACAAGAACCAATTTTTACCGATTACACTCTTTTTGCAGCCAAAGAACCAATTGTCAACAGACCCTAATGTAAATTCCCTAAATATTTTTTTTGCTCAATTATTGTCTCATTTAAAATGGTTTTCATAAAACCCATGTGTGTTGAGTATATACTCAACACACATGGGTTTTCGGTTTTCTAACTTGCCCTTTTCCGTCAGGTAAAATGATTAAAACTGCACAATATGAATAACTTGCCACATTTTAATCGTTCAATCTGACGAAAAATGCCTGTGTCATAAATCCCGAAAATTTATGTGCGTTGAGTATATCATACCAATGACGTCATACCACTGATGTCACATCGATGGTGTGATTAAATATACCCATCGCACTAGTAGTATCACACAACTGGTATGATGAATCAATCATATTGCCAACCCCCGAAATAAGGTGATATACTCTGCGATCTCAATGGTGGCCAAATCGGTACCCTCGCAATTCTACAAGGTGAACCCCGCCAGGTCCGGAAGGAAGCAACGGTAATTTTGGACGAATGTGCCGAGTCGTGGCTGATAAGGCCGCCACCCAATTCTTCTTACTATTTACTATTTATAGATACCTCTTGTATGACACACCAAGTTTTAGCACGCAAATGGCGACCACGTACTTTTGCCGATGTTTCAGGACAAAAACATGTCGTTCGCGCTCTTTCTAATGCCCTGATTCAAGAACGTTTGCACCATGCCTATCTCTTGACTGGAACACGAGGCGTGGGTAAAACCAGCCTGGCGCGTATTCTGGCAAAATGCCTGAATTGTGAAAAGGGTTTGACCCATGAACCCTGCCTGGTGTGCAGTACTTGTCAAGCCATTGAAAAAAATGAATTTATTGATTTAATCGAGATTGATGCGGCCTCACGCTCCCGGGTGGAGGATACGCGCGATTTACTTGATAATGTACAATACATGCCAACCATCGGTCGTTATAAAGTTTATCTCATCGATGAAGTTCACATGCTGTCAAATCATAGCTTTAATGCCTTATTAAAGACATTGGAAGAACCTCCCGCTCACGTTGTATTTATTTTGGCAACAACTGACCCTGATCGTTTACCCGTGACCGTTCTTTCCCGTTGTCTGCAATTTCAATTAAAGGCCATGACCTCGGAACAGATTATTCAACGCCTGACCACTATCTTGCAGAGTGAAAATCTAGCATTTACCAATGCAGCGCTGGCAACGATTGCTGATGCTGCTCAAGGTAGTATGCGCGATGCACTCTCCCTGCTTGATCAAGTCATTGCCTTAGGCTCGGGCGAAGTGACAGAACAGGCCTCGCTTGATTTGTTGGGAGGAATGAGTACACAAGCTGTATTGGCCCTGCTACAGGCATTGGCGAATAACGAAGGAAAACACACCCTGGAGATTATTCAGCGCTGGCTGAGCGAGGGTTTTGATTTTGAGCTTGCACTGGATGCCGTAATTAATAATTTACATCAAATCAGTGTATTGCAACTGATTCCAGATATTGCCGAACTAGACTCTTGTCATTCGCTGCGTCAATCGCTGGCAGAGCAACTTACCAAAGAACAGGTTCAGCTTTATTATCAAATCGCACTCTATGGTAAACGTGATCTACCTTACGCTCCCACACCACGACTCGGTTTTGAAATGACAGTACTGCGGATGCTGGCTTTTTTTCCAGCTGAAAAAATAGAAGGCAATTTCAAGTCTGCCACAACTCCCAAGCCAGTTGCTGAAAATCTCAAGCCTGTTATACCTGACACCACTCCTGCACTAATAGCAGAAAATCTGAAGTCCGCCGCACCTGACACAACTCCTGCGCCAATAGCAACAAATCTTAAGCCGGCCGCACCTGACACAACTCCTGCGCCAATAGCAGCAAATCTTAAGCCTATCGTACCCGCAGATACAAGTCCTACGCCGCTGGATTGGGTCACATTGCTTCCACAACTGGGTCTGCAAGGGGCAACAAAAGTGCTGGCACAATACTGTCATTTAAAAGAATATGATGGTTCGACGGTTACTTTCGAGCTTGACCCCAAACAAGGCCCTCTATTAACGTCAATAAGTCAAGAAAAACTTACAACTGCGATGTCGCGCTATTTTGAAAAAACAGTTTGTGTTAGAATCGAGATTGGTCAGTCAGGATTACCTTGTCCAGCAAATCTTGCGCATCAGCAAAACCTTGCCACTCTGAACCAGGCGGAGCTATCCCTCTCAAATGATCAGAGCTTGCAGTCCTTGTTGAAACAATTGAATGCTGACATCGAACCTGGCTCCATTTTACCGAAATCAAGAGAGGAAAAAAGTCAATGAAACCAAATTTTAATCAAATTATGAAACAAGCCCAGCAACTGCAAGGTAAACTTGAACAAGCACAACGCGATATCAAAGCCATTATGGTTGAAGGTGTGGCTGGTGCTGGCCTCGTTCGAGTTAAAATGGATGGCGTTCACCGTGTGCACGCCGTCATGATCAACCCTGAGTTGATGTCTGACGATCGTGAAGTGCTTGAGGATTTAATTGCCGCAGCCTTCAACGATGCTGCCCGTAAAATTGAAGAAGCTACTAAAAAAATAATGGAAGATGTTGCTGGCGGCGAAGGCGGCGCAGGTGCATTAGGTGGTATGGGTGCGATGGGCGGTATGTTGTCATAACATATGACACCACTACTACAACAGATGATCCAATCCCTGCGCTGTATGCCAGGGATTGGCCCCAAATCTGCACAACGAATTGCATTTTATTTGTTGGCACGTAACCGAGATGGTGCAAAAAATCTTGGGAACTCCCTCATTGAGGCCATGGATAAAATCGATTATTGTCACTCCTGTCGAACCTTTTCTGAAACGGATTTATGCAATTTTTGCTCAAATGAACAACGAGATAAAACCATTATCTGTATCGTTGAGTCTCCTGCTGATCAATATGCCATTGAACAAACTGGCTATCGCGGACTGTATTTTATTCTACATGGACACCTTTCCCCGCTTGACGGGATTAGCCCTGATGAGATTGGAATGGGCACTTTTCGTGAGCGTTTACAGACTGAGCAACATTTACGTGAGATCATTATTGCCACCAACCCTACTTTAGAAGGCGAGGCGACGGCGCATTATATTGCCCAGATTGCCAAACAGCATCAAATTTCATGTACCCGAATCGCGCACGGCGTTCCCTTAGGAGGCGAGCTCGAGTCAATTGATACAGGAACCTTAATGCATGCATTTTCGGGCAGAGGGATTATAAAATAACCTCAGTTGAGTATAATATAAAAAAATTTCAATTAGCTCTTCTCTTTTAGCAAATTTTTGCGTAGAATACGCGTTCTTGATACCTATCCGTTTTTTGTTAGATATATACTCATCGCACTTCAAGATGCGATGGGTATGCACTCTCCGGGAATTTTTTTGCGGAAAGTATAGGGTCTGTTGACAATTGGTTCTTTGAAGCGAAAAAAGAGAGTATCGAGGAAAAATTGGTTCTTGTTTGAGGCGAATAGCAAGCTATTTAACGAAAACAAGAACCAATTTTTACCGATTACACTCTTTTTGCAGCCAGAGAA
>JABEVJ010000286.1 GCA_013043985.1 Legionellales bacterium
CAGCCATCCGTTCTGATAGGAAATTTTAAGCAAATACGTAAAATGAAACTCTTATCCGAACCTCTTGTTTCGTCAGGAACATTTATTTTATCGAAAAAAAAAGGCTTAAACTGGCAACAAAATGAGCCTTTTAAATCTAGTTTGAGGGTTACCTCCACTCGCTTAGAGCAATCAATGATGGATAACCCTCCAACCGTAATTACTAAAAAAGATCAACCCGTTATTTTTGCGTTTTCAGATATTTTTTTATCTGTGTTTCAAGGTGATAAAAAGCAGGTGGCACAATATTTTAATCTTTATTTTTCTGGTGACGTTAAAAAATGGCAAATCGCGCTTACACCAAAAACAACTCCCTTTAATAAAGCGATTAAACATATCGAACTGAGTGGTGGACAATACATCACGAGCATTGAAATTGACGAAACGCAAGAAAATAATATGATTATTAACTTGTCAAATATTAGTCAGCGAAATGAATAAAAAAATAACACCACAACTTATTATTTGGTTTTTGGGTGTCATGGTGTTTCTGTCATTATTTTCTATCATGGCGGTGCAAGGTTTGCCCCTGAATACCAATATAATGGATTTACTCCCATCACAAAATATAGATTCGGCCTTTGCAACTGCATCACAAACTTTTTCTAAACGCATGGGAAATCAGTTAATTTTTTTGATTGCTCATCCTAATTTACAGAAGGCAGAACAAGCAAATGATCTATTTGTCGATTCATTAAACAAAAGCGGACAATTTACCACGATAAAGAGCAAAGTGCCTGAAAACGAACAAGAAGCATGGGCGTCCTTTTATTTTCCTTATCGTCAATCTTTGTTGTCTGATGAGTCCAAAAAAATATTGAAAAACAAGGAAGCAAATAAACTTATTCAAACAGCGATTTATAATTTATATAATCCCATGAGTTTAGCTAACTCTGGATTATTAGAAAATGATCCATTTTTTTTATTTCAGGACTATATTTTTTCCTTGCCAAAGCCTGCCAGTCATGTTGACTTAGACCACAATTACATGACGGTTAAGACCCTAAATATGAATTATACTGTGATCAATGCAAGTATAAAAAATGATAGTTTTTCATTGAAAAATCAAGATAAAATCCTTTCTGCTATTTCTCTGGCAGAAAAAGAAGTCAAAAAAAAATATATTGGAACCAGTGTGTTAAAAACAGGTCTGTTATTTTATGCCAAAGCAGGCGATGAGCAGGCAGAACATGATATTTCAACTATTGGTATTGGATCGATTATAGGGATTATCATACTCCTGTTAGCTACATTTCGTTCACTTTCTCCGCTTGTATTTACGCTTTTTTCTAGTGCTATCGGTTTTATTTGTGCATTTGTTATTACATGCTATGTGTTTGGTTCAGTTTATTTATTCACACTTGTATTTGGCGCAAGTTTGATAGGGATATCTGTAGACTATGCCTTTTTTTATTATGCTGACCGCCTGTTTGGCGGCTTACAATGGCAAGCTAACGAAGGGTTAAAACGCATTTTTCCTGGAATAACACTTGGTTTAGTAAATGTGTTCTTATCTTTTATTATCATTGCTTTTGCCCCTTTTCCTGGTTTGAGACAATTAGCCGTTTTTGCGCTGGTAGGCTTAGGTGGCGCCTACGCGACGGTAGTATGTTTTTATCCCTTTATTTTAAAAATACAAAAGAAGGAAACAGAATCGATAATAACCTGTTTTTCTAATTTTTATTTGAAATTTTGGGAGGCTATTTCTATTCGAAAAATATCCCTTATTTACGTTTTAATTATTTTATTTATTGTGTCAGGAATAAGCCAGCTTCACACCAATGATGATATACGCATATTGGAAACGCCACCGCTGCAACTTAAACAAGATGAGCAAACAATCAAAGCGATCATCGGCAGTCATATCGGGCAAAACTATATTTTGGTAAAAGGCGCTACCCCTGAAGAAACCCTTCAACATGAGGAGGTTGTTTTAAATACTATTCACAAAACTTTTCCATTACTTTCCCATCCTTATATTTCAGTAGCTGATTACTTACCTGATATCAAAACACAAAAAGAAAATTATGATTTAATTCAATCTCAATTAATTCAATCAAATTTGATACCATATTTAACCGGTGTTTCAAAAGCAAAAGCACAAGCAACAAAAGAAAATTTATCAAAAAGTTCATATAAGCCACTAACAACGAAGGATTGGTTAAACTCACCTGTTTCAGATTCTTTACGTTTTTTATGGCTTGGAAAGGTTAGTTCAGATTATATGACGGTGATCTTGTTAGTTAATGAGCTTGATAATCAAAAAATAAAAAACAGTCTGATACATTACAATTTTGCTTCATATGTCAATACGGCCAATGATGTTTCGACCATATTTACAAAATATAAAAAAATAATGACTAGGGTCTGTTGACAGTAATTTTTATCATTTTGTTTGTCTTGCTGGTATTGCGCTATCAACTGCAAAAAGCACTTATCTACTTTCTTCCTCCATCAAGTGCTTGTTTATTAGCGCTTGCTGCACTGGGTTGGTTCGGTATTCCTTTTACCCTTTTTACTCTTCTGGCATTAATTCTTGTGTTGGGAATTGCCGTTGATTACATCGTGTTTTTTGCTGAAAATAACAATAATGATCAAAGTACGATGTTAGCTGTTTTATTGTCAGCAGTGACAACTATTTTGTCATTTGGTTTATTAAGCTTGAGCAAAACCCCTGTTGTGGCTTATTTCGGCTTCACTGTTTTGATAGGCATTACTAGTGCTTTTTTACTGTCACCATTAGTCATTTTATCAAAAAGGAATAAAAAATGAGAGTAAGCAGATTTTTGTGGTTGTGTGCTATTGCTGTTAGTTTAAATGGGTGTGCTATTTTTACTACACAACAGACAGAAACGCCTCATGTTGCTGTAGCGAAAGGGCAAATGATCAATTTACCTACCCCTGGGCAATTAAATTTGAATCTTTCAGCGACTCAAATTGTCACAGCCAGCTATGTTATCAAAGGACAAACACAAAGTTATAGTTCAGAGGTTCATCTTGAAATGACACCTGAAAAGTTACTGATGGTTGCTGTGTCAGGGTGGGGCGGGCAGTTATTTTCACTTTCTTACACTGGTAATACGATCAAGAGCAGTAGTTTACCGATGCCTAATGCCAATATGGGAATTGAGCATACGTTAACCGATTTTATTTTTACCTATGCCACAACGGATTTACTGACCTCCATTTTAGCCAAAACATCAATACAATTAGTAGTGAAACCAAATCAACGACTTTTTCTGATTGATAATAAACCCATTATGCAAATTGATTATCAAGATTTTGATCCTTGGAAGGGTAAAGTTATCATCCATAATTATGAGCTAAATTATGCTGTGATTATTCAAACTATTCAGACAAATCGCCATTAACCGCCGAAGCTGTAGATATCAAACCAAATTTAATATTTATTTAATACTTTTCAGATTGATCGTGAATTTGATAATCATAGGTTACATGTGAATAATTTAAGAGCCAGCTTTTTTTATAATAAGAAGCAACCCAGTCTCATGTTAAACGCTGCATCAGTAGTTTTGCCTGAAAATAATGAAAATAGTGAATATGCGGAGTTTACCCTTGATATAAACTTTGCATCTTGAAGTACGATGGGTATAGGCTTATTTAAACCAGGATGGTAGACTGACATTTTTCTAAGTGTATTTCAGGAGAAGGGATAACAAATGAGCACAACTCTTAATAAATGGCAAAATCTCAAGTTTGATCTAGTGTCAGGCTTTGTCGTGACCTTAGTGGCAATTCCTTTATGTCTCGGTATTGCTCTTTCGTGTGGTGTACCTTTATTTGCAGGGATCATTCCAGGTGTTATTGGCGGAGTGCTGGTCGGGGCACTTAGTCAATCACAGGTCAGTGTTTCAGGACCTGCGGCAGGCTTGATTGCTGTTGTTATTGCGGGCATTGCTCAGCTTGGCAGCTTCCAGGCTTTTTTACTGGCACTCTTTATAGCCGGAGTAATGCAACTCTTACTTGGGGTGATGAAGCTGGGGTTTGTGGCCGATTATATTCCCTTTAATGTGGTACAGGGTTTATTGTGTGCCATTGGCGTGACACTTATTTTAGGTCAGCTGCCTTACACTCTCGGTTATACGATACCCAAATCAGATTTGATGCTTTTATTGCAGCAGACGGAGATTTCACTTTCACTTCAACCATTAATGTCGCTCGTGGGTAATATACATTTTGGAGCGGTCTTTATTTCCTTGATTTCCTTTTTAGTTTTAATTTATTGGCCGCGTTTGAAGATCGCTAAATTTTTACCAGCCCCCATTATCGTGGTGATTGCAGGTGTGTTGGTGAATCTCTTGTATCATTACGTGATCCCTAGTTTTCATTTAACGGCAGCAAGCTTCCTGGTCAATATTGAACAGATTGATAACTTGACTGATCTTAAACGGGTATTGACCTTGCCTTCATTTTCAGAATGGACAAATCCTACGATTTATTTTATGGCACTCACTATTATGGCCGTTGCAACCTTGGAAACGCTGCTGAATTTGGGGGCTGCTGAAAAACTAGATCCCAAAAAACGGCACTCTGATCGCAATCGGGAGTTATTGGCGCAAGGTCTCGGAAATATGACTTCTGGACTGTTAGGAGGTTTGCCAATTACCTCTGTGGTTATTCGTAGCTCAGTGAATATTGAAACAGGCGCGCGAACTAAATTTTCGACTATTTTTCATGGCATTTATCTTTTTTTGGCCGTATTTATATTAACCAAATGGATTAATTATATTCCTTTAGCCTCGCTTGCCTCAATTTTAGTTTATACAGGTTACAAACTGTCTAAGCCCATGATTTATTTGACGATGTATAAACAGGGATTTATTAATTTTTTTCCTTTTATTGTCACCGTTATTGCCATTCTTTCAACTGATTTATTGGAGGGAACCGTAATTGGATTATGTGTGGCAATTTTCTTTATTTTGAAAAAAAGCAGCGACAAAGGTTTCGATATTATCAAAGAAAAATACCCAGGTGGCACCGTGCTTCATATTATGCTGCCTCAGCAAGTGACTTTTCTCAATAAAGCGGCTTTAATAAGTGAGTTGGGTACTTTGCCAGCAAACTCACAAGTGATTCTTGATGGATACAACGTCGATTATATTGATAACGATGTCATTGAAGTTATCCAAAATTTCATTACCTCGACCGCAGCAGAAAAAAATATTGCGTTAAATATCGAGGGTGTGCGAAATTTGCCTAACATTGAAAATCGTACTGATTTTTTAACGACTACAACGCAAGAAATACAGGAGAAAATGTCGCCAATTAATGTACTGACTACATTAATTGAAGGAAACAAGCGCTTTGTCCACAATAAGTTGATTCATCGAAATTTAAAGTATCAGGTAAAAAGTGTTGCAGGTGGACAACATCCTCTCGCGGTTATTCTCAGTTGTGTTGATTCAAGAGTGCCTGTTGAAATGGTATTTGATGTTGGGATTGGTGATGTTTTTTGTGCGCGTGTGGCTGGTAATGTTGTCGATGAATATATTTTGGGAAGTATGGAGTTTGCCTGCGAACTTGCAGGGGCGAAGCTTCTGCTTGTGATGGGGCATACCAGTTGCGGTGCGATAAAAGCAGCGTGCGATAACATTGAGATAGGTTATATAGCCAAGTTAGTGCAAAAAATTAAACAGGCTATCCGATTAGAGACAGCCACCACTGAAAATAGAAATAGTGCAAATGATCAATTTGTTCTAAATGTGACGTGGTTAAATATCGAACAGACAAAGAAATATTTGGTAGAGCGGAGTCCTATTTTGAGTCAACTGATAAAAGAGGGTAAACTGCTATTGAAGGGTGCCTTGTATGATGTCAAAACGGGCAAAGTCATTATGGATGAGGAAGTGATGATGAGTTGATCGCTCATTATATCACCTCAACTGCAGAGATAATTAATATATTAGTGAACTATAAATTTTCACATTCTCTTTTTAGTGAAAAAATTCTAGATAACAGCGATTTATTTAAGTCATTAATGAGCAATGCAGGTCTGGAGCATTTAATGAACAACATACCTTCTGAACATCCGTTAAAGCCACGTATTATGGCTCGGGCAAGATGGGAGTATCCTGCAAGTATTCTTCAGAGTGGTTTTTTTGAGAGGAATGCTCCGCTGTTTGTTGATAAAAATAATAATGACAGCTCACTGAACATTTTGGCGCATCATTAACCGCAGCGACCATATATAGTCGCTGTCGCGTAATGTGAAAATGACAACAAATATGTGAAAACGCTCGTCATTGCGAGGAGTTTACGACGTGGCAATCCAGAATAGTTATAAGTGCTAAGATATTGATTTTACGCTATTTCTACTGGATTGCTTCGTCGCTGCGCTTCCTCGCAATGACGAGCATTTTTTGATATTTGTTGCTAATTTCATAGTAGAGCATATTTAAACCGCATTACGCGACAGCGACTATATCCAGTCAGTTAAGCAAAAAAATCCGCAAACTGGTAACAAATAGTAAATGTCATAATGGTAGCAATGCATTGTACGATATAAGTAAAAATGGCTTTAGTTTGAATTGATAAATGCTCATAAAAGCTCTTCTCTGAGGAGAGAGGGGCGACTTTTCCGGCTTCTTCAATGCGGGAAAGCAGTTCATCACAGCGAGAAATAACAGGGGTGTCAGAAAAGTTAAAGAGAGCTGGTTCATCAAAAAACCCTGCCCACCAGCCTGCTCTCCAATGTTGATACTCCAGGCTGTCTAAAGAAAATGGGTTATCTTCTTCGGCAAAGTTTTTGCTGGCAGATTCATAACCATCAAGCCAAGTCTCACTTAATTCAGGATAGTCTATTTTAAGTTTTAATTTGGCATAGGGTAGAGTGTTTAATGTTCGCATAACAAAATACTCCCAATCGATTTTTGCACTGTATCTTCAACTCTTAATTTAGGCTACACCTGATTTTTACAAACTGCAAGTTAGAAAACCGAAAGCTCATATGCGTTGAGTATGTTTTAGTCAACGGAGAACGAAGAACCACAGCCACAAGTTGTGCGTGCATTTGGATTGCGAATAATGAATCGTTCTTCAATACCACTCTGATAGTCTATCTCTGCACCAATCAGATATTGTAAGCTCATAGCATCAATAAGTAATATAATTTCATCAGACCTCTTTTCAAACCCTACTTCGGTGCTCGAATCCTCATGTACTTGCGTGTACACTCCGGTTCTGTGCTCCGATGCGCCTTGCTTTTGACTCACCGAAGCGTGTTTGGAAAGAGGTCTGTTGTTTTTTGGAGGAACCGTTTTTCTGATAATGGTATCATCTTCATTGATAATACTATCGAAGGCAAATTCATATTTAAACCCTGAGCAGCCGCCGCCTTCAATATAAACACGAAGTTTCAAATCGGAATCATCCTCGTCTTCCTCCTTCATTGTTTCAGCAAGTTCAGCGATTTTTACTGCAGCAGCCTCTGTAATCTTAACAACCTCCTCATGATCGGTTGGTGCAGTTGAAGCAGCAGCTTCAGTGTCCATGACGGAGAGGGCGGGATGTTCGGACGTTGCGGGAACGGAATGTGTGCTCATTTAATTTACCTCTAAAGAAAACCGAAAACTCAATTGCGAAAAGTATACGCTAATTTAAAATGATCTTTATCTATAAATCAGGTTATAATACAACCTTATCATCTTCTAAGTATACATTACAGAGTGAATAATGACTTTTATACTAAATTGCATTCAATTTATAGCACATCTTGACATACATTTACAGCAGTTAGTGTTAAATTATGGTATCTGGGTATATTTGATCCTTTTTCTGATTATTTTTATCGAGACTGGTTTGGTTGTTGCTCCGTTTTTACCAGGAGACTCACTTTTATTTGCTGCAGGAAGTTTGGCAGCGGTGGGGGGATTAAATCCTCATTTGCTCGTGTTGCTGCTCTTCATTGCCGCTGTTCTGGGAGATAATCTCAACTATTTTATTGGTCGCTTTGTTGGGCTGCGGCTTTTTCAGCGCCCTGATTCACGTTGGTTCAAACGAGCTTATTTAGAGAGATCGCACCAGTTTTACGAGGAGCAAGGTCATAAAGCCATTATTATTGCCCGCTTTATTCCTATTATTCGTACATTCATGCCTTTTACTGCAGGGCTTTCACGGATGACCTACCGACGTTTCCTGGGTTTTGATCTCATGGGAGGAGCTTTGTGGGTAGGAGGGATTGTCTATGCAAGTTATCTCTTCGGAAATATTCCAATTATCAAAAATAACTTCTCACTTATTGTATTTGCAATTATAGTCATTTCTTTGTTGCCCGTGATATGGGAAATTGCAATGACTCAAGTCAAGAGGGTGTAATATGCAATGGTTAATCGCATTTCACGTTATTTTTGTAGTTTGCTGGTTTAGTGGTTTATTTTATTTACCTCGATTATTTGTTTATCATGCCGCCTGTGGGGATAAACTCGGAAACGAGCGTTTTAAAGTAATGGAGCATAAGCTTTATTACTACATTACTACCCCAAGTGCGCTTTTAGCCACTCTATTTGGCCTGATTTTATGGTTACCGAGGTATGATTATTATGCCCACATGAACTGGCTACATGCAAAATTGATTTTAGTAGCATTGTTATGGGGATATCATCTGGTCTGTGGGTACTATGTACATCAATATAAACAAGATAAAAATAAACGATCTGAGCGTTTTTTCCGATTTTTCAATGAGTTCCCTGTATTAATTTTGATTCCAGTAGTAATTTTGTCGTTCGTTAAGCCATAAAGTAAAGGAAAAAAGTTGCTTCTTGGCTCTAAGTTGAGTACTATACCGATTCGCAAAACGTTGGGTACGCTTTTGCCAGATTTTTAAAAGAGGATAAAAGTACATGCAAACAGAAATTCACCCAAAATATATTCACGTAGATTTAACCTGTAGCTGTGGTAATACCTTTGATAGTAATTGGACTTCATCAAAGACAGAATATCACCTTGAAGCTTGCAGTAAGTGTCATCCTGCCTATACAAAAGAAAAAAATACCGGCTCTGCAACCGGAGATCGTGTTGATCGCTTCAACAAACGATTTAATCGCTCAGCTAAAGGATAATCTCTTAGATAGTCTCAGCACGAGAGATTTTTTGTTCAAAGTCAAGGCAAAAGGGGTGAAAAAAATGAGGTGTACACGTCAGTACATGAGCATTTTGAGCTATTTTAACCCAATTTTCGAACAAAAAGGCTCGTAAAGATGCTATCTAAAATTAAGTTGCAATTATCTTTTGAATAATGCATTATTAAATCCAAGGTGCATATTTGATTTCAGATTATCTGACTATCAATATTGTTTTTGGATGATTTGCGGGATTGTATGATGTTGCTATTTTTTCTTATGAAATAAGACACGTAATAGGGTCTGTTGACAATTGGTTCTTTGAAGCGAAAAAAGAGAGAATCGAGGAAAAATTGGTTCTTGTTTGAGGCGAATAGCAAGCTATTTAACGA
>JABEVJ010000287.1 GCA_013043985.1 Legionellales bacterium
AAACTGCACAATATGAATAACTATTGCTTGTTTTAATTATTGCATAGGACGAAAAATAGCTGCGTCATAAATCTCGCGATCTCAAGCGCGGAGACTATAGTCTCCGCAGTATCGAAAAACGCTCGTCATTGCGAGGAGTTTACGACGAAGCAATCCAGTAGAAAGAGCGTAAAATCATGATTTTGTCGTTTATCACTATTCTGGATTGCCACGTCGCTGCGCTCCTCGCAATGACGAGCGTTTTTCAATATTGGCTGTCATTTTCACATTTCGCGACAACAACTAATCTGTAAATAAAATATCCTCAAGTCCATAAACCAGATGCTCTAACAGCATGACTTTATGACAGGCAAGAACCACACCCGGCATAAAACATGAACGATTGATGGAGTCATGTTTAATTGTTAAGCTCTCTCCTATTCCACCAAAAATAACCTGTTGGTGAGCTAGAAAACCCGGCAACCTTACTGAGTGAATCGCGATGTTTTCGTAATTTGCTCCTCTAGCACCTGGAATACTTTCTTTGCATTCAGGCATAAGGGGCTCTATGGTTCGCGAATCTTTTATCAACTCGGCTGTTTTAATGGCCGTTCCTGAAGGTGCATCTCGTTTTTTATCGTGGTGCATCTCAATAATTTCTGCATTGGGTAAATATCTCGCCGCTTCCTGTGCAAAACGCATCATCAAAATTGCGCCAACTGAAAAATTGGGAGCAATAATTGCTCCTAATTTTTTTTTCACAACCAATAAGCGCAACTCTGCTATTTCGGAAGATGTCAGTCCTGTCGTGCCAATCACAGGCCGTGCGCCCTGCTCAAGAATCGTGCGAGCATTTTGATAGACGCACTCTGGTTGTGTAAAATCGACCACAACATCGGCCTGAGTGCTTAGAATCAGTTTGCCAAGATCATCCTGAGACCCCGCCTTTGCAACCAACTTTAAGTCCTTACAGTTTTCAATTGCCTTAACAGTTTCTTGGCCCATCTGGCCATTCGCTCCATTAACAATAATATGAATCATCATTTCTCCTGTGAAGCCAATATACTTAATGGGTATACTGGCTCTAGTAAGTTGCCCAATGAAACTTGTTTATTCAACAAGCCTTGATAAATAATCATGTACATCAAAACATGCTGTACATAGGTTCTCGTTTCAGGATAGGGAATAGAATCTACCCAGATATCAAAATCAACGCTTCCTTGTTTAGGTAGCCATTTTTTTACTCGGTTGGGTCCTGCATTATAGGCCGCAGCCGCAAGCGCCGGATTATTATGATTGGCGCTCAGCAGACGATTTAAATAACTCGTTCCTAACTGAATATTAATTGCTGGATCCGTTAGATTTTCAGCATCCGACGGGAGTAATCCATTCTTTTTGGCCAGCATACCTGCTGTAGCAGGCATAAGCTGCATCAACCCTTGTGCTCCTGCATAAGAAACTGCCTGAGAATTAAATAAACTCTCCTGACGTATAATAGCGTAAATGAAAGCAGGATTCATATTGAAAGGTGCGGCTGCAGTTTTAACCTCCTGCCAATATGGCTTCGGGTAAATTAAATCAATATCCTTCTGATCTGACAAATAAGTTGTTGTTGTAAGTGAAAGTGAGTAAAGTTTCCAAGCATTGGCCACTTTTGCAGCAATATAACGTTGCTTTTGAGGCAGATGTTGAATAGCAAACCACCACTCAGCGTTTCCAAGCTCCTTCTGATTAATGCTGTAAAGCGCCCTCATGCGCTGTATGCCTGGGATACTTAAAAATTGGCTGACTTCATCAAGCGTGATAGGCAAGCTTTCACTCTCAATCACAATGGGATGGTTCTCGTGAAAAGCAGCAAGAAAGCCATAGTAATTTGCTTGAGGGGCTAAGCCCTCATATATTTTTTGAGCAGCTTCTGATTGACCCATTTTTTCCAAAGCACGGGCATACCAATATTTCCATTGTGCCTCCTCTCTATCTGCTGAAGGAAGCTGTTCAATCCATTCAATTAATAAAGGCCAGTTTTCTTCCTGTAAAGTAAACAATAAACGCCACTGCTTTGTTGTGTTATCAAGATACGCAGGTTCAAGCTGTTGCAACCACACCCCTGCTTGTGACGAATCTCCTTTTATATAGGCAATGGCAATAGCCTTTATCGCCAATTGTGCTTGTGCCGCGGTAAAATGATGGCTTTTTCTTAACTTAACCCATGCAGCAACTGCATCATCTGCATCGCGTGATGCCAAGCGTTGAATGCCATAGATAATAATGTCATTTAAACTTTCATCATTGTCTTTAAAATAAGTTGGATCCACAATCAGAGTGGGTAGTGCCTGTACCTCCAACCAAAGCATTGCTTGTTTTTTCACCTCAGCTGGTAGCAATGTCACCAAATATTTGGCTACATTGATGTTCCCTGCTTTTAAGGCCATGTAAAAACGTTCTAGAATTTTTTCTGTTGGCAGCGGTTGATTACCTATCCAGGAGGCAAATAAAATATCACATGCTGGTGATTGTGAATAAGGTACCATCCACAGCTTATCAGCCAGATTATAGGCTTGACTAACGCTCCCTGTTTTTAATAACGCCGTAGCATAAAAACATTGAAATTCACGTTCTGGATAAGGCTGATAAAACGTCAAGAACAGCTCCCATTTTTCTTGATTTGCTAAAACAGTCAGCCATTGCTTTCTCATTTTATCGGCAAGTGGTGTGTCTTGATATTGTATTAAAAAATCGCGAACCGCCGTTGTTGGCAAGGTTTTCAAGATCAAGCTGAGACTACTGTATACGACATAGGGATATAAAACAGACGCATTGAATTTCGTATTCTGCACAGAGGAAGGTAGCGCATTTGTCCAGTTGAGCTTTTTCTTCACAGATACGACAGATTGATTTGTACTGAGAGTTAATTGGCGTTCGCGTATTGTTTTGGTCACAAACAGGAACACGAGCAAACCCATGGAAACGGTCAGCGCAACGATTAAAAATTTATTTATTTTACTAGGAGCCATTTATCTGCCATTTGTATATATACCCACCGCACTTCAAGATGCGAAGTTTACCATCCCACCTGAACGCGAGATTTGGACGTTCTTCGCTCGAAAAACCTCGCAAGACTGGTAGTATTCCTTCAGTTTTTCTTGCTCAGAACGTCCAAATCTCATCGTTCATGCGGGCGCTAAACTTCGCATCTTGAAATGCGATGGGTATCTACTTATCCAGTTACTCATTGTAGTTGAGCTTCTCTGTTAATAACAGAAATTCTTTATAGACAGACTTCAACAACAAGAAAATGGATCTAAAAAATTGAGCTAAAAAGGCTCTAAAATAATGTGGTTATTTCTTTTTATTACTAGAGATATTTCTCTAGTAATTGTTATAAAAAATTATAACTTATTGAAGTTAATAAAAAAGATACAATTTGTACAGATTGGTATTGATGAGCACTTCGGCGAGTCAGCAACGATGGTTGTCTAATTCGGCAGTTACGGTAGAATGGATATCGTTATCTTAAGGATAAGATAATAAATCAAGGATGTTGTGCCAAGGTTGGCGCAAATAAAGAAGGAATGAGGGATATTTTGCAGCAAGGAAGTCATGATACTCAATGCATTTATTACCAGGTTTTCAGCAAAATTTTTTCTGTTAAATCAAATCAAACGGGCAAAATAATAGTAAGAAAACTAAAAGCATTGAGGGAAATACCAGCTGAACTAATCTGGGTACTAAAGACAAGGAGCTGCTGTCAAAAGGAGTTAACGACACCTTCCAAGGATGGAGTTAAATACTAAGGACTAAGGTAGTAAATGGGTTGCTCAGGATGAGCTTCCGAAATTGAAGGGATATCTTTTTATTTTCTGCATACTCGTCCAGTCTGAGTATGCATCTTCAGGGACGATAAGTTAAGCAGACAGATGCTATACGGCTCTGGCGTGGACTTGCCAGAGTCCGTTTAATGATTTTTATCTATACCCACTGTTTATATACTCAACACACATGGGTTTTCGGTTTTCTAACTTGTTCTTTTCCGTCAGGTAAAACGATTAAAACCGCACAATATGAATAACTATTGCTTGTTTTAATCGTTTTACCTGACGAAAAATATCTGCGTTATAAAATCCGAAAACCCATGTGTGTTGAGTATACCCAAGATACTTCAAAATGCTAATTTCTGACTTGCCCTGTTCCGCCAAATAAAGCGATTAAAATTACAGACTCTAATTTATTTTGCCCTACCCCATTGCAGCCTCACTACGATCTATGAAAAAATAAGCTAATTAAATATTTTCAAATGAGCAATCCTTTAAGATAAGGCGAATGTTTTGATAGATAAGAGTGGCTTTAGACCTAATGTAGGTATTATTATTGTAAATCAACAAGGAAATGTTTTTTGGGGGCGTCGAGTGGGTCAGAATGCCTGGCAATTTCCACAAGGGGGCATCAGTGCGGATGAAACCCCTGCGCAAGCGATGTTTCGCGAATTATTTGAAGAGGTGGGTTTAATGCCTGAGGATGTGAAAATTCTAGCTGTCACACCCCGCTGGTTACGTTATCGCTTACCAGCACCCTTAATTAGGCAGCATGTTTCGCCTGTATGCATCGGTCAAAAGCAAAAGTGGTTTTTACTTCAGCTTGTGTCAGATGACAGCCGTATCGATCTTAATCAAAGTATTAAGCCTGAATTTGATACCTGGCGCTGGGTCAGCTACTGGTACCCCATGCAACAAGTAATCAATTTTAAACGACGTGTTTACGAAAAAGCTTTACGTTACTTTGCGCCCATTCACAACAAACATCGGATACGAACATGATTAGAGTGCATTTATGCTGACCACACTCAGGAGAATACAACAAGACGCCGACAATTCGCCAGACATCTTCCATGTCCTGCAAAGCGTTGTTAAAGCCGTCAGAAATGAGATTAATGCCAATTGCTGCAATATATTTTTATTTGATGATGAAAAACAAGAGTATGTGCTTTTTGCAACGGACGGCTCTAATCCGGCTGCGGTGAATCAACTGCGTATTCCACACGGCAAAGGCTTAATCAGCCTGATTGCCGAACGTGCCGAACCTTTAAATATTGATGATGCCACCACTCATCCACAATTTTTTGCCCATGCCATGGATGCAGATGAGCCTTATCACGGCTTTCTCGGTGCGCCGCTTATCCATCGCAAGCAAACACTGGGAGTCATTGTTACCCAAAAAACAGCAGCCCTTCCCTTTGATGCAGAAGAAGAAGCTTTTCTTATTACGCTCTGCGCTCAACTTGCCGGAACCATTGCTCAAGCACGGGCAAGCGGCCATTTCAGTGCACTTTTACGGGGTCAAGTCAGCGGTAAAAAAGTTGAAAATATCACATTAAAAGGAATCCCCTGTGTGAGTGGCGTTGTCACAGGACAAGCCACCGTCATTTACCCTCAAGCTGATTTGAGCGCCGTCCCTGATCAAATCATCACCGATATTGAGAACGAATTAGTTATCTTTGAACATGCTCTCCATACTTGCCGCAAAGAAATTGACAAGTTTCGCCAACGTCTTGGCCAAAGCCTGCCTCCACAGGAATTGGCTCTGTTTGATGCTTATCTTGGAATGCTCGATGATAATGGTCTCGGCAATGAAATCAGAAATCTCATTCACTTAGGCATTTCTGCTCAAACCGCTTTACGCGACGTAATCTCCACTCACGAGCAACATTTTGCCATTATGGACGATGTCTACCTACAGGAACGAAGTGCTGATATTCGCAGCCTTGGACAGCGATTACTCGCCTGTTTACAAGAGCAAGAGTTAACCACCCGCATTTATCCTGCAAATACCATTCTTGTAGGAGATGAAATTAGTGCAACTGACTTGGCTGAAGTACCAAATGACCGTCTGGTTGGTGTTGTTTCTGGGAAAGGTTCAATTAACTCTCATATTGCTATTTTAGCAAGAGCACTTGGTATTCCCGCCGTGTTAGGCGTTGAAGGATTACCGCTTGCCGAACTTGACAAACAAGAAGTGATTGTCGATGGGAATACTGGACACATCTATATAGCCGCCTCTACACAATTACGCCAGGCATACCTTGCGCAGCAAGCACAAGAGCAACAATCAAAAGCAGACCTCTTGTATTTGCGCGATTTACCCGCTGAAACACTTGATGGTCATCGTATCAGTTTGCGTGTCAACATTGGCTTAATGATTAACCGAGGCTCTTCTCTTCGACTCAATGCAGAAGGAGTTGGCTTATTTCGTTCAGAAGTGGCTTTTTTTGGTCGCGACCGTTTTCCGACAGAAGAAGAGCAACGCGTCATTTACCGTCAAATACTGGCAGCTTACTCACCCAGACCCGTGGTTATGCGTACGCTTGATATCGGCGGCGATAAAACTCTCGCTTATTTTGGCATTAAAGAAGACAACCCAGCACTGGGATGGCGAGGAATTCGCGTGACACTCGATCATCCAGAGGTGTTTTTAGTACAAATCCGTGCTATGCTGCGAGCTAGCGAAGGCTTAAGTAATCTTCAAATCATGTTGCCTATGATTTCCATGGCATCTGAAATTGATGAAGCAAAAAGGTTGATTTCTCGTGCATACAATGAATTGCAAGAAGCAGGCTTGACACTTTCCTTCCCTGCATTAGGTGCGATGATTGAGGTTCCGGCTGCGGTTTACCAAGCACGCCAACTGGCCGAAAAGGTGGATTTTCTTTCAATTGGCAGTAATGATCTTATTCAGTATCTGCTGGCTGTTGACCGCAACAATGCATACGTAGCCCATCTCTATCAATCACTGCATCCGGCTGTATTGAGAGCATTACATCACGCAGTACAAGAGTGTAAAAAAGCAGGTAAATGGATTAGTATCTGTGGTGAAATGGCCAGTAACCCGACGGCTGTTCCCTTACTCATTGCAATGGGTTTTGATTGTTTAAGTATGCACTCAGCAAATTTACTTCAAGTCAAATCGCTGATCCGCGATATTCACATGGATGAGGCTAAAGAGCTTCTCAACATAGCATTAAACATGGATAATGCAGCAGACATTAGCCGTTTTATCATGGAAAGGACGATGCAGAATGATACTAAGTGAAAAAAAAGGTTTCACACTTATTGAGCTCATGATCTCCATTGCCATTGTCGGCATGTTGGCAGCGATTGCGATTCCCTCTTATACCAGTTATCTGGCAAAATCACATTTCAGTGAAATGATTCGAGCCGCTGAATCTGAAAAGGCTGCTGTGGCAACCTGTGCTCAAATAACAAACTCCTTAACAAATTGTACGAGTGGCAGTAATGGCATCACCACACCACAGCCAACACAGAACATGACCGCCTTTACTATTAACGCAGGCGTCATTACAGCGACAGGAACAGTGAGCGGTGCCTCTTATACTTATATATTAACCCCGACGCTTTCTGCTGGTGGCTCACTAACATGGTCACCAAGCGGTACCTGTGTTGCTGCTGGTTTGTGTTAAGTGGATTGTATTTAGGATCGCGCCAGAATAGGAAGTTATTTTGGGCGCGATCCTTACCATGTCTAAATTAATTAAACTCACTATTGTAAAACTATCCTGATTAAACAATTAACCAGTATTACTTGAGGGCAAACAATCACTGTCGTCAAACTTAGTTGTTTGCCCTATTAACTATAAAAACTGTTTCACGCTCAATTATTACGCTGCAGCAAAACTATTTTCATTTCTATGTAGCTCCAATAAATCAATCAACTTAACTGCACGCAACATATATTTATTAATAACAGTAAAGCTGTTTACCATATCCGAATCTAAATCATCAAGAAATTTATAAGCAGCAAAAAAACATAAAGACTGTAATTGATGTATAGAAGCAACCAATTCAGTTTGTACCATGGATGGCTCTATAATGGGATTAATCAAAAATATTTCATTCTTATTGATTTGTACTTTTGCTGGCTCATAAAGAGTACGATACAACTGCACAGTTGATTGCATTTGATTTAATAAGATTTGTAAAAAACCATTTTGATAAGGGCAACTGATAGATTCCAGTAACTCATTTTGCAATAAGACAAGTGACGATTCTACCATATTAAGCGTTTCAGTAAGTTCAACTTTAATATCCTTTGGATCACTGTTTTGATTAACGATAAAAATTTCAGATCGTTTCATTTCCTTTTTCTCCGTGTGTGTAACCTTTCGAAGATCATTCCTGAAAGGCATAGATAAATCTTACAAATCAAACCCATTTTGAAATGCAAGAGTGGTGACCCTCTCCGGGAGTTTACATTTTCCAGTCATCAGATTGTCCTAATTACAATCTGACAAGAAGATCACCACTGTTGCATTCTAGGTTAGAATGAAATAGCCACCCTGCTATCAAACAGGAAAATTAAAATGCGCACAATAAGATTATTTTCAAGTGATTATTTAGCAAAAAAAAGATGGCATAAAATTTTTGTACAAATATTTCGCATCAATTTTGTTTAGCAATTGGATTTTTTAGCGAGCTTGTAATACTCTGAGTTAAGTATTTTTTTTGGCAAAGGAAGGCTTAGTAGAAAGGTCGACTTGCTTATCATATTTAAGTACTAAATGATTTTTTACCAATCATTTTGCTGAGCAATGGACTTAACGCAATGATACAAATTCCAACAAAAAGAGTTAATGCTCCCATTAGTGCAAAAGCATGTTCATAGGTTGCAGAGGTAAGAACAGGTAGGTTGGAATGAGAGGAAATTGTTGTTAGATTTGCGGCAAACCCAGATAAGGCATTGGCAACTGCTGTAGCAAAATACCATACCCCCATCATCACCCCAAGCATTTTGGCAGGTGATAAGCTTGAGACCATTGAAAGACCAATTGGTGAAACAAACATTTCACCTAGCGTTTGTAAAAAATAACTCGCAACAACCCACCATAAACTAATCATGCCTTGATTAGCAAATAATAGAATAGCTAACGGTAATAAAACAAAACCTAAGCCCATAAAACAAGTTCCCAACCCAAATTTCAGTGTGACCGAAGGATTTAATTGTTGTTTGCTAAGATATATCCATAATTTAGCCAACAGAGGACCCATGATAATAATATAGAGGGGATTTAAAGATTGAAATGTAATGGTGGGAATTGTCCAATTACCTAGCTGGCGATGCGTATTAAATTCGGTAAAAAGCATAAGAGACATAGCTGATTGCTCATATAGAAGACTAAAAACAATTGATAGAGTAATCAAAATTAAACAAGCAATAAGTTTATTTCTTGGTTCTTTTTCTAAAAAAAAGCTTTTTTGAATGATAAAAATAAAAAATAATATGCCAATACAAAATAAAACAATATTTGCATAATGGGTGTGTTGAATTAATTTTGAAGAAAAACAAATAATGCTAAGTAACGACAGCCAAAATAAAATAAAAAGTCTAACGTTGCTTTTACCCTTTATTTTTGAATCGTTTTGTATTGTAAGTCCACAAATAATTACGCTGAATAGCATACTGATCGCTGCCATTATAAAAGCAGCATTCCAGCCAAATCTAAAAACAATAAATGCCGTGACGAGTGGAGGAATAAAGGCGCCAATATTAGTCGATGTATAAAATATTGAAAAGCCGCTCTCTCGCAACATATCATTTTCTTGGTATAATTGCCCTACCATGCTTGCGATATTAGGAATAAACAACCCCCCTCCAATACAAATTGTGCTTAATCCAAGGTAAAAAAAGGCAGTATTTTGAGTTGCCAAGAGCACATAACCGAAGATGAGGATGCTCCCTCCTATCATAATAGAGCGCTTCATTCCAAGTATTTTATCTGCAAGATATCCTCCAATCAGGGGAGTTAAATACACAATGGCAGAAAACATGGCAAACGCTGAATAAGCTTGAGTATCGGTAAAAAGGAATTTTTTTGTCATATAAAGCACGAGAATGGCACGTAGAGTATAAAAAGCATATCGCTCCCACATTGAGATAAAACATATCAAGTAAAGTTTAATGGGATGAGTGGCTTGCAATATCGGTTGTTTTTCAATTTTACGTGATAAATCAGTACTCATTAATCTGGTTATTCCCTTTCTTTTGCACCTATTTTAATACAGCCTCTAATAAATGTTCCATTCGATGGAAACTCTCCCGCTTCTTGTTTATATAAAGTGTCTAAAAAATTGGGATCACTGTCAGTCATCGCTAAGGTAGACTGAATGCCCTCCTGTAAATCAGGTTTGGTATGGAAATAATCGTATTTTACTTTTTGTGGGAGCATATCAATAATTGTATCTTCCAAATGCACATTACGTGCGTTAATTTCATGTAAAAAAACATCCATAATATATTTAAATTCACGCAACTCTAATAAGGTATTTGTTAATTGTCTTGAGCGTGGTGAAAATGATATCGTGGTTGGAAATTGCATGGAGTAATAAACGGGGGAAGAGGCAGGATCATGAATATTAAAATGGGCAGGATGCAATAATATTGGGGCTTGATCTTTCAGTCGATAACTCTCAACGTAGGCTTTTTGTAGCAAGGTTATTGGCCCCAGTAATTCATCTGTTGCCGCCTTAAATCCAGGTGCAGAACCAAGAGTGATTGATAAAACATGTCGCACGGTATCTAATAAATAAGGATTTGGCTTTAAGTTGCGATTGGCCTGTACACATGATAAGGCAAATTCATAAAAAATTTGATTGCGTTCATACGCACAAGAATGCCAGGCGTTTTCCAACAGCATGCGATAAAACTCATGCCAAGCTGGGTCTATTTTAGCTTGTTTTATCCATTTTTCAGGTATTAATAATAATTCCAATCTCCAATCTGCCTGTTCTTGTTGTGCGATAGTTTTAAAGATCGGCCATTGATCTTGCAAAGTTTTAGGTGCTTGCTTACTGACATGAAAATCGCGAACAAGATTTTTATGGTTAGTATAATTGGCTATATTGGGCAACATGAACAAACTGCGTGCACCCGCAGTGACACTAAAAATGTTCGTAGGATGGAAAGTAGGAGAGTTATCTAATTGTTTCCATAATCCAAATACTGAGCCTGGATATGCTACAAGTATAGGCAGTGTATATTGTGGGGTGCTAATGAAAACCTCATGAGTATTTTTCAATATAATTCCGACTGGTGCAGAACGATCGGCATATTGCAAGTCGGCTCTTAAGGCTACATCTACACGTGGATCAGTAATTGGCACTATTTCACCATTTTCAAGTGGGATATGAAATAAACCTCTATCAGACAATTTTGAACCAAAAGGATATGCAACCTTATAAAGATAAAATTCTTCTCCAGGAGATAATTTATCGATAACATCAGCTAGACCCACATTTACCGATCGAACAGTTGTGCGAATCTTATCCCAGGTCACTTTTAAAATACTTCCTCGCATAAAAAATCCGTATTATTTTTTTGTATCAATACTAGCATGAAAAGTCTCTGGAAAAACCAAAGAATTCCCATAACCTGCTCCTACGTATAATATCACACTTTCATTATAACCATTAATGCCTAAAAACTGCTCTATTTCAGAGTCATTAAATGCCCCTGTCATCCAAGTATTAAGCCCTGCAGCAGTCGCTGATAAAAGAAAAGTTTGAGAAACATGACCAATATCAAGCAACATTATACGATAACTTCTTGAATGTTCATACTTCCACCAATATTTATCCAATCTAGCCGTAATATAAATACCAAATGCCATTCCTTTTGAATAAAATTGATTTTTATTCAATTGGATAATTTTATCTTCATAATTACCTAATTTTAATACATTTAACTTATGATCTTGCGGTCTGTAATAATATAAGCCTGGCTCCAAACCATCGATATGAAAAGCAGTGATATAAGCTTCTTCTGCATGCAAACCACCACTTGAAGGGCTTGATTTTCTCAGTCCCGCAATTTGAAGCCCTTGTTCAGATAATTCCTGCCATTCTCCATGGATTAATCCAAAACCAGCATAAAGCAAATTGCTTAATTGTTGAACGGTTACAGATTGACTATAAAATGAGCGTGATGTTTTGCGCTTTTTAATTACTGTTGCAAATTTTGCATCCTCAAAGTCTAAGTTTGGCTCTGGCAACTCAATTAAAGTAGTATTTTTTTCTTGAAAGAAGGAAGGAATGGCGTGCTTAATTTGTTCACACTCAACTAAATAGTTTTGAGCATAGCTCTGTACGTTTTCTATATTTTGATTATAAAGAACATTTTTCGTACCCGAATGGAAAAGGCGAGATAAAATATCCCATCCCCATTGATGCTGAGAAGAGGTTTGTTTGGTTACAATGACCCCAGCATTTATCAGGTCATTACAAATTCTGTCTGAGGTTAATTCACCACTTTTAGAGATAAATAAAATTTTTTCAAAATAATGTTGATTTATTAAATATTGTTCATGCGTAGTACAGTTCCATAGGAGCACTTTTCCGTTTTCAACTAAAAAAAACACTTCCGGTGCAATTGCATAGCTCATCGGTATTGCAGTATAAAGAAGAATATACTTTGCAGTACAGCAGCATTCTTAAATACAAACACTCATTTTTTCCATATATGAGGGCATCGATATGACTTATAAGATTCAGTAATTTCTCGACTAACTTTTATCATGTTAATTCTCCTTAATTTTCGCGTATATCAAATCCTAGCATGATTTTTGTTAAAGTCAACACACTTGGCATTGCACAAAGCATAATTCAACACGCTTAGGGTCTGTTGACAATTGGTTCTTTGGCTGCAAAAAGAGTGTAATCGGTAAAAATTGGTTCTTGTTTTCGTTAAATAGCTTGCTATTCGCCTCAA